>JBBQUY010000004.1:0-71988 GCA_038212015.1 Gaiellales bacterium
TCGGCCAAGACCTGCCCGCACGGCAGCGAAGACCACGTCTTCCTGTCGGGCACCAAGGTCCGCGAGATGCTCGGCAACGGCGAAAAGCCGCCGGTGCAGTTCTCCCGCCCCGAGGTCGCCCAGGTGCTCATCGACGAGTACACGAAGGGCTGAGCCCAGGTACCGGCACCATCAGCGCCCTCCGCGCCGCCTTCGGGCTGGCGCGGAGGGCGTTTTTTTGTCTTCGAATGCGGGGACACGCAGATCATGCGCATCGATCCGTCACAGCTCACCGAGCCACTTGCCCACATCCTGGGGGCAGGCGCGACCGATGCCGCCGGCGGCCAGAAGGCGACGCAGGCCGCACAGATCACCGATCCACAGCTCGAGACGCTCGACCAGCTGCTGCTGCGTCGCCTGCAGGCGAACTCGACGGCTGCTGCGGCAGACAGCGTCGTGTCGTTCCAGGACGCACAGGCGCGCATCGACCGCGTTCGCGAACTCGCGGCGCAGGATCCGGCCTCCACGGTCCGTGCCCAGGGCACGCTCGATTCCTCGCGCGTGCGCGGCCTGCTCGACTGATTGCCGTGCACTCACTCGGCGAAGCTCGTCGACTGAGGCGCGCATAGTTGCGAGCGCAACAACTTCGCGCCATACTGTGTGGTGAGCCGGGAAGTACCTGCCCGGGACACACGAAAGGCCGAGGACCATGACCCTGCCGGTCGAGGGCATCCACCACGTCACCGCCATCACGGGCGACGCCCAGGCGAACGTCGACTTCTACACGCGCGTGCTCGGACTGCGCCTGAACGCCAAGAGCGTGAACCAGGACGATCCGACCGTCTACCACCTCTTCTACGGCGACGAAGTCGGCAGCCCCGGCGCCGACCTCACGTTCTTCGAGTACCCGCGCGCGATTCCGGGCCGCCCCGGCGCCGGCATGGTGCACCGAGTCGTGTGGCGCGTCGCATCCGCCGATGCGCTCGAGTTCTGGACGGACCGCTTCGCCGCCGAAGGCGTCGACGCGCACGCTGCGGACGGCTCGCTGCGCTTTGCGGACGGTGAAGGTCTCCAGCACGAGCTCGTCGTCAACCAGACCAGCGATCCATCGCTCATCGCCGCCCATCTCGAGATCCCCGCCGAGATGGCGCTGCAGGGCTTCGAGGGCGTGCGCGCCTACAGCGCCGATCCCGAGGGCAGCTACCGTGTGCTCGAGGAGCTGCTCGGCGCGACGCGCAGCGGTGATCGCTTCGAGCTGCGCGGCGAGATCCGTGGCGGCTGGATCGCATTTGATCCGGCGCCGTCGGATCGCGGCAACCAGAGCGCCGGCGTGATCCATCACGTCGCGTTCGGCATCCACGATGATCACGTGAAGCCGTGGTTGCAGGAGCTGGTGGCGCGCCGCATCGGCAACAGCGGGCGCGTCGATCGCCACTACTTCGAGTCGCTGTACTTCCGCGAGCCGGGCGGGATCCTCTACGAGCTCGCGACGCACGGGCCGGGCTTCACGGTCGACGGCCCGGTCGAGGAGTTCGGCACGAAGGTCATCCTGCCCCCGTGGTTCGAGCCGCACCGCGAGCTCATCGAGGCGCAGCTGACGCCGCTGCCTGATCCCCGCGCGGACTGGCCCATGCGCACGACCGCCGAGACGAACGCATGACGCCGATCACGCGATCGTCGCTCGCCGGCTACGCACACGTCTTCGAACCCGGCACGACCGGCTGGACAGTGCTGCTGCTGCACGGCACCGGCGGCGACGAACACGACCTCGTCCCGCTCGGTCGCCAGCTCGCGCCCGGCGCGGCCCTGCTGAGCCCGCGCGGCAACGTGCTCGAAGGGGGCGTGACGAACCGCTTCTTCGCGCGACGTTCGCCGGTCGACATCGACGTCGAGGACATGCTCGAGCGCAGCGACCAGCTGGCGACGTTCATCGACGCGGCGACCGATGCCTACGGCATCGACCGCGAGCGACTCATCGCGCTCGGGTTCTCCAACGGCGCGAACATCGCGCTCGCCTCGCTGCTGCGCCACCCCGGCTGGGCGCGGGCGGCGGCGCTGCTGCGCCCCGTGCTGTACCACGAGCCCGAGCCGCTTCCCGACCTGTCGGCCGTCGATGTGCTCGTCGCGTCGGGCGCCCACGATCCCTTCTCACCGCCGGAGGAAGTCGAGCGACTGCGCGACGTATTCACGCGCGCGGGCGCGAACCTGCAGCTCGTCGTCGACCCCGACGCCGGGCACGGCCTCGCGCCCGACGATCTCATGCGGACCGCGACCTGGTTCGACCAGCTGCTGGCACCCTGATCGCGCGCGCCCTCTAGGATCGAGCCGTGTCCCGGCGAGTCATCGCACCCGTGCTCCTGCTGCTGGCCGCCGCGTGCTCGATCGCGGCGGTCTTTGCCGTGCACCGGATCGAGAGCCGCGGCGGGCCGCTCTCGCAGCCCTCGGCGACGACGTACTTCTCACCGAACGGCGACGGCGTGCAGGACGTGGCGGAGGTGCGCTTCACGACGCGCCAGCCCGAGGACGCCACCGTCATTGTCCTCGACACGAGTGACGGTTCACGCGCAGCGACGATCCTCGACGAGCGCGTCGATGGCGAAACGACTCTGACGTGGGACGGCACGATCGACGGCAGGCGCGCGCCCGACGGCGAATACGAGTTCCTCATCCGGCGAGCCGGCGACTCGCGCGCGTACTCCCCCACCCGACCCACCGTCGTCGACACCACCGACCCGATCGGCATCCTCGACCGCGCGACGCTCGAGCTCGGCGAGCTTCGAGGCCTGGCGATGCTCGGCGACGGCGAACGACTCGAGGTGTTCGGAATCGACGGCGACGCGATCGAGGGCCTGCGCCAGTTCGCGCCGAACCCCGATGCTGCAGGAGCGCGACCATCCCGCCCCGCGCCTGACGACACGATCCCGATCCGCTTCACGGTCTCGCTCGAGGCCACGCCCGAGCGCATCGACGTGGTCGACCTCGCCGGCAACCGCCGCACCGTGTTTCCCGATCCCGACGTCGACTACCAGGCGAACGGCTGATGGAGGTCTCCGCCCTCGCCGCCGTCGCCGCGATCGCCGCCTCCGCGGGCGCGCTCGCACGCGCGACTCGCATCCGTCGCATCCACGCGCTCGGCATCCCGCTGCTGCTGCTCGGCTGGGCGGGGCTGCTGGCGACGATCCTGCCGGAGTCCGTCGCCGAGCATCCTGCGGTTGTCGCGCTCGGACTCGTCGGGGCGGCGGGATTCGCGCTGATCCTCGCGCGACTGCTCGATGGCTCGGTACGTTGGCTGCTCATGGCCGGCGCCGCGGTGTTGACGATTCGCGTGCCGATTCCCACCGGCGACGGCACCGCGATGCTGCTCGGCCCGCTCTATGCGGTGATCGGGATCGTCGCCTGCATCGTGCTCCTGCGCGAGCTTCGCGAGCTGCGCCGCAGCACGCCGCTGCTGCCTGACCGCGGTGGTGCGACGCGTCTGCTCGACGTCGGCGCCGCGCTGCTGCCGGCCACTGCCACGCTGTCGCTCATGTGGAGCTTCGATCCGCCCGCGACCACCGAGGCGCTCGCGTTCTTTCTCGTGCCCTTCGTGCTGCTCTACGCGTGCGTGCGCACGCTCGCCGCGGCGCGCGTGGACTTCAAGCCCGCTGCATGGGCGCTCGTGGCGAGCGGCATCGTCGTCGCGATCGTCGGGCTCGTGCAGGTGGCCCTCGGCGAGGTGTGGTGGAACCCGAAGGTGATCGATGCGAACCGGTTCCGCGCGGACTTTCGCACCAACTCGCTGTACTGGGATCCGAACATGTACGGGCGCGCGCTCGTGATCGCGATCCTGGCAGTCGTTGCGTGGCTGCTGCTGCGTCGCGTCAGCCGTCGCGGGACGCCGCTGCTCGTGGGCGCGCTGTGCCTGCTGGTCACGGCGCTCTGGCATTCGTATTCGCAGTCGAGCTGGGTCGCACTCGCGGCCGGGCTGACGGTCGTCGCCGTGCTGACGATGCCGCCCCGCCCGCGACGCTGGGTCGCAACGCTGCTGCTCGTGCTCGTCATCGTGTCCACGCCTGCGGCCGCGCGCCTGCTCGCCGGCGACGATGCATCAGGTCGGGGAGACGTGGTGAACACCGGCATCTCGCTCGCTGCCGAGCGCCCGGTGCTCGGGTGGGGCATCGGCACGTTCGAGCCCGCCGCGCGTGCGCGTGAACTCGAGCGCGGCAACGCGGACCCGGGCCTCGTCGCATCGCACACGACGCCGATCACGGTGTTCGCGGAGCTCGGCCTGCTCGGCGCGTTCACGTACCTGACCCTGCTCACGAGCGCGGTGGTGGCGATGCTTGCACGCTGGCGACGGTCATCCACGCCGGCGGCTGCCGCCCGCGCGCGGGGCGACGTCGACGATGCCGGGACCGGCTGGCCGATCGCGCCGATCGTGTGGGCCAGCGGAGCGCTGTTCGCGCTCGTGGCGCACAGCCTGCTCTACGCCGGCTTCTTCGAGGACCCGACCCTGTGGGTGGTGCTGGCAGTCCTGGCGAGCCTGCCGACGGTCGTCGACGACGATGCGGATGCCCCGTCGCGCGAGTCACGGTCATCCGGGACCCCACTGACGTCACCAGCGTTGCGGTGAGCGCAACCCTTGTGACTTCAGCGGCACGCAGCCCCGAGATCGCCTCACTGCCGTCACCAGCGTTGCGGTGAGCGCAACTCCCGTGACTTCAGCAGAGCCCGTAACGACGGGTACCCTCATCCCCCGCGCGAGCAGCGTCGTCGGCAGTCGATGTAGGCGCATTCGATTTCTGCGACGACCGCAGGCAACCGATTCCAGATGAGGCGGTTGTCGAACCGGAGCGCCGTGATGCCGCGCTCGTGCAGCGCCACCATCTCTTGCGAATCCTTGGTGCGAACGTCCTCCCAGGAGTGTGGCCGGCCGTCTGCGAAGACGACGAGTCCGACGCTCGGCCACGCCAGATCCGGTTCGATCCCTGCAATGCCGAGGCGACGACGATTGCACACCTCCGGTACCGGCAGGATGCGGGACCGAAGTACTCCAGCCACCAACATGTCTTCACAACGTCCCCGCGTGCCGTTGCATCCCTCGTCCACGAGCCGGAGCGCAGCCAGGACCTCTCGTATTCCAGGGCAACCGCGTCGCTCGCGTGCGAGCGCATGGATCAGGAGAGGATCGAATCGGTCGCGATCTCGCGCCGCACACATCGCGCGAGCGATCTGATACCGCGTGTGATCGTAGCCCAGATCGACGATCGTACGGCTGGGTCGGGTCGTCGGCTCGGCATTGCAGATGATGACGTCGGCCTGCGAGAGCGCAGCTGCTCGGTGATAGACGATACGGTGGGCGGGCAGGTCTCGAACGTGGTGATCGACGACCACATGGATCGTGCCGTCTCCGCGATCCAGGATCTCGAGCTGCGCCGCAGCGGTCCCTCGCGTGAGTGCCGCCACACCCGGACCTGCGTGAACGATTGCAAGGCCTCGCCGCATGCGATCGTTGAAGGGGCGTACGGCTGCTGGCCCCACGACGTACTCCTGCGGCGCGACGGGACGAATGCGACCATCCGCGATCCGGCGCGACACCATCCACTTGCTCACGCCGACGGCGCGGAGCTGCCAGTTGGCGACGACGTCGCCGGTCGCCGCTGCAAGCGTCGCGATCCGACGATCTACATTCCTGATGCACGCGATCGAGTCCGTATCCATCGGTACACCCTGATGTGCTGAGAGCTACATGGATGTCACGTTTGTCACGAAACGGTCACGGCGGTGCAACGATCCTTTGACGAAGGCACCGGTCATCCGGGACCCCACTGACGTCACCCGCGTTGCGGTGAGCGCAACCCCTGTGACTTCAGCTTGGGCGGACGGTGGCCGAAGCGGGCGGGGGCCGAAGCGGACGGGGGCCGAAGCGGGCGGGGGCCGAAGCGGACGGGGGCCGACGCGGACGGTGGCCGACGCGGGGTGACGGACCCGCTGCGCCGCACCGGAAGAGTCGAAGGACGCCCCCCCACACGGTGACGTCCTTCGTGAGGCGGTCGAGTGTCCGCTCGACCGCCGATTCGCGTGTGTCGGATCAGCGCGTGATCAGCCGCCGATCGTACCCGCTGCGTCCTGCGGCGTGACCTCCGCGGGGGCTGCGGGCTTGTCCTGCTTGAGCAGCGACGAAGCCGTGAGGCCGAGCGCCGCGCCGCCGATGATGCCGGGCACCACGCCCAGGCCGCGCGCGCCGAATCCGAGCGCCGCGCCTGCAGCCGCACCACCGGCGACGGACATGCCGACGGTCTTCGCGTCGGGCATCGTCGCCGACAGGCCGAGGCCGATGCCGCCCATCGCCGCACCACCGAGCGCCGTGCCCGCCACGACGACGGCCGCCTTGGGGATGTGGAAGCGACCGAGCTGGAATCCGCTGTCCGGGATCATCTTCGACAGGCCCTTGAAGGCGCCGAAGCCACCAGCCGCCGCGCCGACGCCGGTCGCGCCGAACTTCACGATCGGGTCGATGTCCTTGTTGACCGCGTGCGCGTCCTTGGCATCGTTCATGAACTGCTGGAGCGGCAGTCGCGCCGAGCTGAGCACGCCGATGAGCGCCGCTGCGACGAGCGCGCCGCTTGCCGCGCGGTTGGCGACCGGGGTGTTGGCCGCGAACGGTGCGTACTTCGCCACCGCAGCGGCGGTGCCCACCGTGGCCGCAAGCGTTCCGACGCCGATCGCCGTCGCGGCGCCGGTACCGAATGCGGCCTGATCGGCCTGGAAGCTCTTCCAGCCCACGGCACCCGTGATCGCGGCGGCTGCCGCGCCCATGCCGAGTGCACCCTTGCCCTCGGTCATGAGGGCCCCGCGCATGATGCCGCTCTGACCGAGCACGCCCTTGGCGATCTCACCACCACCACGGATGGCGGATACGCCCTGTGCCGCTGGATGCGACGACATGCCGAGCAGGCCACCCGCCACCGCGAGTGCGCCACCGCCGAGTATGCCCGCGGCGAGCAGGTCGCCGTGCATGCCACCGGCACGCTCGGCGTTGGAGTACCGCTTCTGCACGGCGTCGCGCATGCCCCACTGGTAGCCGAACGAGATGCCCTGCGTGGCGGGGCCGACCTCGTTGAAGTGATTGAAGGCACCGCGCGCGAAGCTGCCGATGCGATCTCCGGCGTTCGTGTCGACCTGCGGAGCCTGCACGTGCTCCTTGCCGATCTGCGACTCGCCGATCTTGATGGCCTTGCCGCCGAAGTGACCCGCGACGCCGCCCGCGAGGGCACCCAGGCCCGCGCTCACCGCAGCGATCTTGCCGCCGAAGCGCGTGCCGACGGCCGCGCCGCCGACGGCGCCACCGATGACGCCTGCCGCGGTACCGGCCGCGGCCAGGTGGCCGTCGTCCTGCGTGATCTCGATCGTCTTCTTGACGCCGACCGCCGCCGCGACGCCGAGCGCCGCGACGCCTGCAACGCGCCCGATGTTCTGCATGACGGCGGGCGACATGCCGCGCACGGCTGCCTGCTCGAGGCCGCTCGTCACTGCCGCGGACTGGTTGGAGATCCCCGGAACCTTGAGGCCGCGCTGCATCCAGGCGACGCCGGCCGCGACCGGCAGTGCCACGCCGAGCGCGGTGCCGACGCCTGCACCTGCACGCTGTGTGTCGGAGTACGTGCGGCGGTACTTGTCACGCGCGTTGTAGCGATCGCTCGACATGCCGAACGTGACGTTCGCGTCGAGCATGTGACGAGTAGCGGTCGACGCAAACGTGAAAGGTGCGCCGATGGTCGAGCCGATGCCCATGAGATGTCCCTTGTCTCACACTGTGCAGCAAGGCGTGTCCCGCGCCCGCTGCCGTCCCATCCATACTTCGGCCAGATCCCGGAACTCGTTGCAGGTCATTCGATGACGAACCATCGAGCAGGCCCGACCAGCGCCCGTTCGCGTAGCATCGCCCCCATGGGAACCCTGTCTGCGCCGATCGTCGACCATGCTGCCGGAACGTTCGCGGAGAACCGCGATGCCATGCAGGAACTCGTCACAGAGCTGCGTGAACGCCTTACGCACGCGCGCGCGGGTGGTGGGGAGAAGAGCGTCGAGCGGCATCGCTCGCGCGGCAAGCTCACCGCACGCGACCGCATCGACACGCTCGTGGATCCGGGCACGGCGTTCCTGGAGCTGTCGCCGCTTGCCGCGACCGGCGTCTACGACGACGAGCCCGCCAGCGCAGGGTTGGTGACCGGCATCGGTCAGGTGCGCGGGCGCCACGTCATGATCGTCGCCAACGATGCCACCGTGAAGGGCGGCACCTACTATCCGCTCACGGTGAAGAAGCACCTGCGCGCGCAGGAGATCGCGATGCAGAATCGCCTCCCCTGCATCTACCTCGTCGACTCAGGCGGAGCGTTTCTGCCGTTGCAGGCGGAGGTCTTCCCGGACCGCGACCACTTCGGCCGGATCTTCTACAACCAGGCGCAGATGAGCGCCGCCAGGATACCGCAGATCGCGAGCGTGATGGGCTCGTGCACCGCCGGTGGCGCGTACGTGCCCGCGATGAGCGACGAGACCGTCATCGTCGACAAGACCGGCACGATCTTCCTCGGCGGTCCGCCGCTCGTGAAGGCCGCCACCGGCGAGGACGTGACGGCCGAGGAGCTCGGTGGCGCGAAGGTCCACACGCAGATCTCCGGCGTCGCCGACCATTTCGCGCGCGACGACCACCACGCGCTCGGGATCGTGCGCGACATCGTCGAACACCTCGCGCTGCCACCGATCCAGACGCCGTGGGAGCGCTCGATCCCCGAGCCGCCGCTCTACGACACGAGCGAGATCGACGGCATCGTCAGCGCCAATCCGCGCATCGCGTTCGACGTGCGCGACGTGATCGCCCGCCTGGTCGACGGCAGTCGCTTCCACGAGTTCAAGAAGGACTACGGCGACACGCTCGTGTGCGGGTTCGCCAACGTGTGGGGCTATCCCGTCGGGATCGTCGCCAACAACGGCATCCTCTTTTCCGAGAGCGCGCTCAAGGGGGCGCACTTCGTCGAGCTGTGCAGCCAGCGGAAGATCCCGTTGCTGTTCCTGCAGAACATCACCGGCTTCATGGTCGGCAAGGAGTACGAGCACGGCGGCATCGCGCGCGACGGCGCCAAGCTCGTGACGGCCGTCTCCTGCACCAGCGTGCCCAAGCTCACCGTCGTGATCGGCGGCAGCTACGGCGCCGGCAACTACGGCATGTGCGGTCGCGCGTTCAGCCCGCGCTTCCTGTACATGTGGCCGAACGCGAAGATCAGCGTGATGGGTGGCGAGCAGGCAGCGAACGTGCTGGCGACGGTCCGCGACATGGGCAACGAAGCCAAGGGGCAGCCCGCGATGACCGACGAGGAGCGTGCGGCGTTCATGCAGCCGACCCTCGACAAGTACGAGACGGAGTCGAGCGCGTACTACTCGACTGCTCGCATCTGGGACGACGGCATCGTCGAGCCGTCAGCCACGCGCGACGTGCTCGGCCTGTCACTTGCAGCGTGCGCGAACGCACCGATCGAACCGACGCAGTTCGGCGTCTTCCGGATGTAGCCGCGTTCAGGCGAGCGGCGCTCGGTCGCGCGCGTAGGCGGCGACGACCACCGTACCGCCGCGCCGAGTCAGATGACGGTGCCGCCGGACGGGACGATCGGGTGCCCCGCCTCGACCCATGCGCCCATGCCACCGTCGACGCTCACGACGTCGTCGACACCGCCGTCGCGCGCGGCACGCGCCGCCTGTTCGCTGCGATTTCCGGATCGACAGATGAACCACACGGGGCGATCCCCCGCCTGATCGGTGATCTCCGCGAGGCGCGAATCGACGTCTGCAAGCGGGATGTGGATGGCCTTCTCAGCGTGCCCTGCGTCCCATTCGCCCTTTTCGCGAACGTCGACGAGCAGCACCTCAACGCTGTCGGCTGCCGCGAACGCCTCGTCCACGTCGACCGTCGCGATGGGTTCGGCCGCGGGATCGGCGGCTGGAGCCGAATTTCGCGACCCTGCGTCGTCGTTGCCACACGCCGCGGCGCCAACGGCGAGGCCGAGGACAAGGAGCGACAGGACCAGAAATCGCGCGAGTCGGTCGAGCATGACCACCACGCTAGCACCGGATGCGCTCCCCTCGGCTGGATCAGGGCGTCGATCACGTAGGATCGATCGCATGTCCCAGACCTTTGATTCCTTCCAGCACGTGCGCATCGAGCGCGACGGCCCTGTCACCAGCGTCGTGCTTGCACGACCGGAGGTCCGCAACGCGTTCGGACCGCGGCTCATCGAAGAGCTCGGTGCAGCATTCACGGAGCTGAGCCACGACCACGAGACCCGCGTCGTGATCCTGCGCGGCGACGGCCCGTCGTTCGGTGCCGGCGCGGACATCAACTGGATGCGCGAGTCCGCGTCGTACACACGCCAGGAGAACGTCGACGATGCCACGCGGCTCGCGCTCATGCTCGAGGCGGTCAAGCGCTGTGACAAGCCCGTCGTGTGCCGCGTGCACGGACACGCGATCGGTGGCGCGATCGGCCTGCTCGTGACGAGCGACTACGTCGTGGCGTCCGACGACACGGTGTTCGCGTTCAGCGAGGTCAAGCTCGGCATCGTTCCCGCAGTGATCAGCCCCTTCGTGCTGCGACGCATCGGCCTGAGCCACGCGCGCGCGCTGTTCATCACCGGCGAGCGCTTCACCGCCGACCGCGCCGAGCGGATGGGCCTCGCACATGTGATCTGCCCGGAAGCGGAGCTCGACGAGCAGGTGCAGCGAGTGGTCGATGAGCTGCTCACTGCGGCCCCGGGCGCCGTCGCCGTCGCCAAGCACCTCGCGTCCGAAGTCGCCTATCGAGATCCACGCGACGTGATGATGCACACCGCCGAGACGATCGCGTCCAAGCGCACCGACCCCGAGGGCCAGGAAGGCCTGAGCGCGTTCCTGGAAAAGCGCAAGCCGGCGTGGATGGACGAGGCACACGAGCCGGCATGGCTCGCCGGGGCGGCCAAGCGATGACGGCGGAGCGATCCGTCACGCGTGTGCTCGTTGCCAACCGCGGCGAGATCGCGGTGCGCATCATCCGCGCATGTCACGCACTCGGCATCGAGGCGGTCGCCGTCTACTCCGACGCGGACGCCACCGCGACGCACGTGCAGCTCGCCGACCACGCCGTACGCATCGGTCCCGAGAACGCACGCGAGAGCTACCTCGACATCGGCCGCGTGCTCGACGCCGCGCGCGAGAGCGGCGCGGACGCGGTGCATCCGGGCTACGGATTCCTGAGCGAGAACGCGACGTTCGTCGACCGCTGTGTCGAGGCGGGGCTGACGTTCGTCGGCCCGAGCGGCGACGCGATGCGCGCGCTCGGTGACAAGGCGCGCGCCAAGCAGGTCGCCGAGCAGGCGGACGTGCCGACGGTGCCGGAGTGGGCGCCCGATGCGGTGCCGGCAGATGCGTATCCGGTGCTCGTGAAGGCAGCGGCCGGTGGCGGCGGTCGTGGCATGCGGCGCGTCGAGTCGCCCGAGGAGCTGCCGGGAGCGCTCGAGAGCGCGGCGCGCGAGGCGGCCGCCGGATTCGGCGACGATACGCTCATCGTCGAGAAGCTCGTGTCGGGCGCGCGCCATGTCGAGGTGCAGCTGCTCGCCGACTCCCACGGCAATCGCCTGTACGTGGGCGACCGTGACTGCTCGCTGCAGCGTCGGCACCAGAAGGTCGTCGAGGAAGCTCCGGCCCCGGGCCTGCCGCACACGCTGCGCATGGCGATGGGCGAGGCCGTCGTTCGCCTTGCCGAAGCTGCCGGATACGAGAACGCCGGCACCGCCGAGTTCCTCGTGGATGGCAACGGACGCTTCTACTTCCTCGAACTCAACGCACGCCTGCAGGTCGAGCACCCGGTCACGGAGGAGGCTTTCGGCCTGGACCTGGCGCAGTGGCAGCTGCGCATCGCGCGCGGTGAGCAGCTCACCGTTCGCCAGGACGAACTCGTCGTGCACGCGCACGCGATCGAGGCGCGCCTGTATGCCGAGGATCCGGTGACGTTCCTGCCGACGGGTGGCGAGGTCGTGCGGCTGCATCTGCCCGAGCGCGACGGCATCCGCATCGATCACGCACTGGCCGAGGGCCAACGCATTTCGCTCGCCTACGACCCGCTGCTTGCCAAGGTGATCGCCACGGGCGGCACGCGCGAGGAAGCGCGTCGACGACTGCTGAGTGCGCTGCGCGAGCTGTCGCTGCTTGGCGCGGTCACGAACGCCGCACTGTTGCGCCACGCCCTGGAACTGCCCGAGTTCGCCGCCGCGACGCATGACACGTCGACGCTCGAGTCGAACCTGCTCGAGGCAGCATCGGTCGAACCGCCTGCCGAGTTCATCGCGGCGGCGCGGCGCGCGGTCGTGCAGTCGGCCGGTGAGGACCGCGTGACAGGTGCGGTGGATCCGTTCCGTGCGATCGGTGCCTGGCGCGTGGCGGGCCTGCGCGGCGACACCATCGACGAGGCGACCATCGTGTCGAGCGAGGAACCGCCGGTGCGCGCCGTCGAACGCGGGGACCGGCTGTGGTTCTCCGCGGGCGGGGTGACGTGGGACGTGCCGCGCAGTTCGATCGCGGCGCGCTCGGGGCCGGGCAGCCTCGACGCCGCTGGCGATCACGCCGAGCTCACCGCGCCGATGCCGGGCACGGTCATCCAGGCCGTCGCGGCGGGCACCGAGGTCGTGGCAGGCCAGCCGGTCGTCGTGCTCGAGGCGATGAAGATGGAGAACGCGATCGCCGCGCCGTTTGACGGTCGGGTCGAGTCGGTCGGCTGCGCGGTCGGCGACCTGGTCGCCAAGGGAACCATCCTTGCCGAGGTCGTGCGCTGATGCAGCTGCCTGATCGCGTGACGATCGTCGAGGTCGGTCCGCGTGACGGGCTGCAGACCGAGTCGACGCTCGTGCCGACGGCGACGAAGGTCACCCTCGTCGAGCGGCTCGCCGCGACCGGGCTTCGTCACCTCGAAGCGACGAGCTTCGTCAATCCGAAGGCGGTGCCGCAGCTTGCCGACGCGTCGGAGGTGCTGACCGCCATCGAGCGCGTCGACGGCGTGACGTATCCCGTCCTCGTGCCCAACGAGCGCGGCTATGACGACGCACTCGCCGCGGGCGCGACGAGCATCAGCGTGTTCACCGCGGCCAGCGAGTCCTTCACGCGCCGCAACGTGAACGCCACGATCGCGGAGTCGATCGAGCGCTTCCGCCCGATCCTCGCGCGCGCTGCCAGCGACGGCATCCACGTGCGCGGCTACGTCTCCACCGCATGGGGCTGCCCGTTCGAAGGACCGATCGCGCCCGCGGCGGTCCACGACGTCGTGCAGCGACTCGCCGACCTGGGCGTTGCCGACGTGTCGATCGGCGACACGATCGGCGTCGCGGTACCCGCCGAGATCGAGCCGGTGATGGGACCGCTGCTCGAATTCGATGCCGACCTGCGCCTCGCACTGCACCTGCATGACACACGCGGCGCCGCGCTCGCGAACGCCTGGGCCGGCCTTCAGCTCGGCATCGAGACCTTCGACGCGTCCGTCGCGGGTCTCGGTGGCTGCCCGTTCGCGCCGGGCGCGACCGGCAACGTCGCCACCGAGGACCTCGTCTGGATGCTGCACCGCTGCGGCATCGAGACCGGCATCGATCTCGATGCGCTCATCGACGTCGCGCGATGGATCACGTCGGAGCTCGACCGTCCGGTCAGCGGTCACGTCACTGGTCCACGCGTCTGGCCGTGGAGCGGCAATACCGCCTAGGCGGGAGCACGGCGCAGGTCGGCCACGACTGCGGCCGCCCACCGCCACTCACGCCGCGTCGGCTCGCTCCGAGGTCTGCGAACCGCTGCAATTCGGAGCATGATCACGCTCTCGCGCACGCACGCGCCCACCACGCCCGCCACTGAGGCATATGCCGCGTCCCCGAACACGCCTCCGGCGGCGGGCATTCCCGTCAACGACATGCATTCAGAACTGTCGGCGACGAAGGTGCGGCGCATCGTCGAGGTCACCTCCACCGCGGACGTGCAGCAGGCGGTGCGCGCCGCCGCACGTGACGGGCTGCCGGTTGCGATCAGCGGAGGTCGTCACTCGATGGGTGGGCAGCAGTTCGTGACGGACGGCGTGCTGCTGGACACCCGATCCCTCAACAAGCCGCTCGCCTTCGATCCGGACCGAGGCACGGTCACGGTGCAGGCCGGCATCCAGTGGCCCGAGCTCATGAAGTATCTCGACGACGAGCCGCGAAACAGCGTCGACGATGCGGCGGGCACCGACCACCGCTGGGGGATCCGCCAGAAGCAGACGGGCGCCGACCGCCTGTCGATCGGCGGGGCGATCGCGTCCAACATCCATGGTCGTGGCCTGCTCATGAAGCCGTTCATCGACGACGTGGAGAGCTTCAAGCTCGTCGATGCGGACGGTGAGGTCAAGCAGGTCAGCCGCACCGAGAACGCCGACCTGTTCCGACACGTCGTCGGTGGCTACGGGCTCTTTGGCGTCGTCACCGAGGCGACGATCCGCCTGGCGCCGCGCCAGCAGCTCGAACGATCCGTGTCCGTCGTGGGTGTCGACGACCTCATGACGCAGATGCAGTCGCGCATCGATGCCGGCGCGGAATTCGGCGACTTCCAGTTCTCGATCGATTCGAAGTCGCCCGATTTCCTGCAGCGCGGCGTGCTGTCCACGTACGCGCCGGTCGAGGATCCCGAACCGATCCCCGCCGACCAGAAGCAGCTGTCCGGCGAGCAGTGGACGAAGCTCATGCACCTCGCCCACACCGACAAGTCGACAGCGTTCGATCTGTACGCCAAGCACTACCTGGGCACCGACGGGCAGCGTTACTGGAGCGATTCGCACCAGATGGCCAACTACACCGACGGCTATCACCACGCACTCGACAAGGCGATCGGCTCTCCGCACAAGGCGTCGGAGATGATCAGCGAGCTGTACGTGCCTCGCGAGCAGCTCGCAGACTTCATGAAGGCAGCCGCCGTCGGATTGAAGGAGCGCGACGCGAACGTCATCTACGGCACCGTGCGGCTCATCAAGCAGGACGACGAGTCCGCGCTCGCGTGGGCGCGCAAGCCGTGGGCCAGCGTGATCTTCAACCTCCACACGGAACACACGCCCGACGGCATCGCCAAGTCACAGGAGCAGTTCCGCCACCTCATCGACCTGGCCGCCGAACGCGGGGGCAGCTACTACCTGACGTACCATCGCTGGGCCGACAAGGACCAGGTGCAGCGAGCCCATCCGGCGCTCGAGGGCGTACTGGCGAAGAAACTCCAATACGACCCGCAGGAGCGCTTCCAGAGCGACTGGTACCGCCACTACCGCGAGATGTTCGGCCCGACCAGCGACTCGACGAAGGGCGCAGCGCTGGTCGCCTGACCGATCAGCGCAGCGCGAAGTTCGCGATCGCGCCCAGAAACAGCACGTATCCGATCACGGTCGTGGCGTGGAACAGTTCGTGATGGCCGACCCAGCGCGGTATCGGGTTCGGACGCTGATAGGCGTAGACGACCGCTCCTGCTGCGATGACGAGACCGCCAGCCAGCATCATTGCCACGCCGGTCGCCCCCATCGTCTGCCACAGGCTCGGCACGACGACGAGGCCGACGAGTCCCAGTCCGAGGTACGCCGTGATGTGGCGCGAGGGGTGCGCGTCGAGAAACCAGATCTTGCTGAGCATGCCGAGCACGGCGCCACACCAGCAGTACACGAGCACCGCGTCGCTGACCCATCCGTCCAGGGCGACGAGCCAGATCGCCGTGTACGACGTCGCCATGCCCAGGAAGATCATCGCGTGGTCGGCCTGGCGTGCTCGTCGGCGCGCGGTCGGCGACCAGCGATGACTGATGCGGTGGTAGACGCCGCTCGTCCCAAAGATCGCGGCGAAACCGGTCGACATGATGAGCAGCGCGAGCGCCGTGCGGGGGGTCGGCGCAAGCCACGCGAGCACGCCGCCCGCGATGAGCGCGACCGGGCACGAGACAGCGTGCAGCAGCCCCCGCAGGAGCGGGACCTCCGACTCGACTGACACGCGAACGTCGCTCATGTGTCAATCATCGGCCAGATGCGGGAATTCGTGAAGATCTCGTGTCGAATCAGTTGATGATCTCCACGTCCACGACGTCGCCGTATCCCCCGGGATACGGCGAGGCGGATCCCGAAGGTCCGGATCCCCAGTTCCAGTCTGCTCCTTCCGCGCCTGGTGGTGGCGGTCCGGTCGGCTCGGGAACGGGCACGACGACACCTTCGCCGAGCAGTGCGACCTGCTCGACGTCGTAGCCGACGAGCTCCGCGCGACTGACGACGATGACATCCAGTCCCCGGACGGCCGCGGCGACGGCGGCGCGGTCGGCCGCCTCGCACGCCACGACGACGGGATCGAGCCGGTGCTCGGCGACCGCCGCGCGAATGTCCCGGCTCAGGCGTGCGAGGAACCGCTCGCGACGATCACCGGGCTGGACCGGATCGACGACCAGGTGATGACATGCGTTTGTCGCGCCGACCGACATCCCCACGACGCGAAGCGAGCCATCGGATTGTCGGCACCGCTCGACGATCGAGCGTCGCCGGCTCAGCCGCGCTCGCGTGACGAGCGAGGCCGCGTCGCGCTGATGCTGCGGAGCTTCAGCGAGCACTTCGATGATTCGGTCGAGCGGCTTGATCGGAAGGCCGTCGCGCAGAAGCCGGGACAGGACGCGGTGCAGCTGCTCGATCGTGAGGCGGAGGGGCATTGCGCGGTCGATGGCCACCGGCGACGCGATGCGCGCGAACGCGACGAGTTCGGCGGTGTCGTCGATGCGGAGCATGCGCCACAGATGCTTCGACAACGCTCCCGCGAGGTCATCGCGCGCGTCCCGACCGATCGTCGCCGACGACTCCACGACTTCACCGTCGACCACGAGTCGCCAGCCTCCCTCGGTGTGCGCGACGTCGATCTCGCGGGGGACGAAACCATATCGCTCGAGCAGGTCCGCACGAAGCTGCTCGACGGTGTCGCGAACCGCGTTCGCGTCGGCATCGATCTCGATGCGGACCGGTTCGACATGCCGGGCGTCGTCCCGAAGCTCGGATGGCAGCGGTCGATCGATGGCGTGCAGCACCATCGACAGGGAGGACTCGTCCGGGTCGATCAGGAACTCGTCAGTCATCTTCGTCTCCCAGCAGCCAGTCGCCTCCGGACGCCACCACGGGCGGGTTGACCGCCGCCGAGGCTGCCTCGATCGTCTGGAGGTTGTCGATCCTCACGCCGGCGACGATCTCGCTGTAGCTGATCACGACGATCTTCGGGAAGCTTCGTTCGAGCAGTGCCCGGACGTGACGGCGAATCTTCGGAGGCGTCACCACGACCGGTTCGAGCACGTCCGGGAATCGCTCCAGAGCGGTCGCGAGCTGCGTCTGGATCGCCTGGCTCGTGTTCGGATCGAGCATGAGGACCTGACCGGTCTCGTTGAGCTGGATCGCGTTCTGGATCGCGCGCTCGGCGTCGGGGCTCAGCAGGAAGGCCCGGAGCGACCCGTCGTCGGACTGGTAGCGGGCGCAGATCTTGCGACCGAGCGCCATGCGGACGTGTTCGGTGAGTGCGTGGGGATCTTTCGTGTAGACGGCCTGATCAGCAAGGGCATTGAGGATCGTCGACAGGTCCTTGATCGGGACCTGCTCGCGCACGAGGTTCTGCAGGACCAGACGAACCTGTCCGAGCGCGAGCATGTTCGGCACGAGTTCTCGGACGACGACCGGAGCAATCTCCCGCGCGACGTCCAGCAGCTCGGACGTCACCTCGCGATCGATGAGTTCCGCGAGGTGGGACTCCAGCAGGCCCGCGAGCCGCTGCGCGCGCAGCGCGAGCGGGCCCGAATCGGCGGCGTCGGTCTGACCGACGACGCTGCCGCGAACCAGCAGTTCGATGCGCGATCCGGTTCGATCCGGATCAGGAAGAATGACGGCGTCGGGAACGATCAGCCCGTATTCGCCCGCAAGTCGCCGTCGAGCCAGGGCAAGTGCATCCGTGAGCTCGTCGAGCTCCTCAGGAGAAGGTACGCCGTCCACATGCAGCTCGATCGGTGCCGGCGGCTGGAGCAGCACCGTGCGATCGAATGCGTCACCGACCGCGTCTGGGTACGAGGAGCGCACGTCCTTCTGCAGGACCGACCATGCCGCCCGGTACCCCGTCTCCAGCGCCGCGGTGTCGGATGCGTCCGCTGCCAGTGCAGCGTCGAGCGCACGCTCGAGCACATCCCACGCCTTGCGTTCGACGTCTTCGCGTTTCGAGACCATGCCGCGACCATCGGTCGCGACGAACGATCAGCTGAGCGATTTCTGGCTCAGCGAACGGCCCACGATGCGCCGGCACCGGCTGCCGCACCGCCGCCGAGCATCGTTGCCGCGAGGCCGGCGACGAAGAGCGGGTAGTTCTGCGGGGACATCTTGGTCGCGGCGAACATGACGCCGCCACCGAGCAGCGCCAGGCCGATGCCTGCGCCGCCGGCGAGCGCGGCGTTCTTCCACGCGGGCTCGCTGTTGACAAACACGCGCGTGCCCGTCGGCGCCGGGTGCTCCTTGAGGAAGTCTTCGTGGAGCGCATTCCAGCGATCCGCGTCGCGCGAGCGGTTGATCGACTCGCCGCTCGTGAGCCGTTCAGCGACGACGCCACCGATCAATCCAGCGCCTGCCGCGCCCAGCGCGATCTTCAAGCCAACGGTCATCGCAGTCCCCATTCGAGTCGTTCGTCCCGGCACGCGTCCAACGTGCACTGCCAGATTGTCGAATGACCGACCGCTTCCGGTTTCACCGCTGCGCAAGCCACGCACGCAGCGCGCGCGGCACGCAGCGAAATGCGAGGTCGTCGTCGCCCGGGAGTTCGCCGGGATGGAACCATGCGAGCTCGCTCACGTCGCTCGCGGGCTCGGCCACGTCTGGGTCGTCGACCACGCCGCTCCAGAACAGGTTCAGGGTGTGTTCGCCGCGATCGCCGCCGTAGTGGTCGCCGAACACGCCGACGAACCCGGTCACGCGCACCGCAAGGCCGGTCTCCTCCACCAGCTCGCGCAGCGCCGCGTCGAACGCTTCCTCGCCGTCCTCGACGAAGCCGCCGGGAATGTCCCAGCAGCCCTTGAATGGGTCACGAGCGCGACGCACGAGCAGCAGGCGACCGTCATCGGCTCGCTCGGCCAGCACGTTGGCGGTGGGCTTGGGATTGGCGTACCACTCACCCCCGCACTCGCCCCGGCATTGCAGGTGCGGCTGCGCGCCGGGTTCGCCGACGACCGTCTCGACGCCTCCCGAGCAGACCGGGCAGACCCGCCAGCGTTCGAGGGTGGCTGGCAGTGGGCGAACGTCGGAATCCGGCATGGGACGGAGCCTAACGCGTTGCCGCAAGCGTGAACGACGCAATTGCAGGCTTGCCTACAAACAGGAATCCGGGGTCGTCGTACGTTGGCTGCATCGAGGCGGACCCACAGCCGCCAACCACTACTCCCCGAAGGGAACACGACATGACCATCACCACCATGATTCGCAGCACGGCCCTCGCCACGATCGCGTCGCTCACCATCGCAGTCGCGGCGGCAGCGATCCCGGCCACCGCGCTTGCAGCAGAATCCGGAACCGCGGCCAAGCCCGGTGTCCACACGTACACGGTCACGATCACCAACCTGATGAAGGGCCAGCCGCTCAGTCCGCCGATCATCGCCACCAACTACGGCTCGGGCCAGTTCTTCAAGCCCGGTAGTACCGCCAACTGGGGCGTCCAGCAGATCGCGGAGAACGGCAACAACACGCCGCTGTACGAATCCGCCGTGCAGGACATGAAGGACGGCTTCGTCACCGACGTGCAGCGCGCCACCGCGCCGCTGGTGCCCAAGGGCTCGCCGGCCGACGCGATGTTCGACCAGTCCGTGACCCTCACGATCCGGGCGAAGACCACTGATCGCATCAACCTGGTCTCGATGCTCGGCTGCACCAACGATGGCTTCGCCGGCTTCAATGCCGCTCGCCTGCCTCGCGCCAAGGGCCGCACCGTCCATGTCCCGGTGTACGACTACGATGCCGGCACCGAGGAGAACACCGAGGACTTCGCTGACCTCGGCGCTGCCTGCCAGGGCGCGATCGGCGTGAAGTCCACGCTGGGCGCGGTCGGGACGAGCATGACCGACTGGCAGCTCGCCGAGGGCGGCAGCATCCATCGCCACGAGGGCATCTTCGGAGCCAGCGACGACGGCCTGCTCGAGGACGTGCATGGCTGGAACCCGCGCAGGATCGCCAAGGTCTCCATCAAGCGCATCAGCTGAACGGCAACGAACCCCTGAGCGTTCGACCGGCTGCCTGTGGGGGGAGGGCCGGCCGACGACCTCGAACCAATCCACGGTTCGACACCCCTGACACGACACACACGAAGCGCCGTCGATCCTCGTTCCCGGATCGGCGGCGTTTCGTCGGCGTGCGGCTCGCCGGGCTAGGCTGCATGCGATGCCGACGAACCGAACGATCATCATTACCGGTACCAGCGACGGGATCGGCGCGGCCGCGGCACGACGTCTCGTAGCCAGGGGCCATCGGGTCGTGCTCGTTGGCAGGTCACGCGACAAGACGGCACGGATAGCCAACGAACTGGCAATGCCTGCCAGATCCTGCGACTTCGCCCAACTCGACGACGTGCACGAGCTCGCGAAATGGGTACGCGACGAACATCCGGACGTCGATGTACTCGTCAACAACGCCGGTGGAATCATGGGTGATCGCCAGCTGACCACAGATGGGCACGAGCTGACCTTTCAGGTCAACCACCTTGCGCCCTTCCTGCTCACGAACCTGCTCCTTGACGTGTTGCGGAAGCGGCGAGCAGCGGTCCTCAACACGTCAAGCGTCGCGCACCGCGTGTTCAGCAACCTGGACCTCGACGACCTGAATGCCGAGAACGCATACTCGCCTCGCCTGGCATACGGGAACGCCAAGCTGGCCAATGTGCTGTTCTGCCGCGAACTGCACCGCCGCGAGCATGACAACGGTGTCTCCACCGCAGCGCTCCATCCCGGCGGCGTCGCGACCAACTTCTCGGCCGAATCAACGAGCGCCATGCGACTGGTGTACCGCACGCCACTTCGCCGTCTGTTCCTGACCTCGCCGGAGCGAGGCAGCAACAACACCGTATGGCTCGCCGAAGGGATTCCCGGGGTCGACTGGCATTCGGGCGCGTATTACGTGCGACGCCGCGTCGGGCGCGTGCATCCGATGGCGGACGACGCGGTCATCGCACGCGAGCTGTGGGATCGCAGCAGTGCAATGGTCGGGCTTGCATGACGATGGCCCCACGTTGGATCAACGTCGCAAGAGCAGGGTGCTCGGTGCTCTTCATCGTCTCTGGCACACTCCACTTCCTGCGGCCCGCGTCGTTCATCCGGATCGTGCCCGATGCCCTACCGAACCCGGAATTGCTCGTCGCACTGAGCGGGGCCGCTGAAATCGCAGGCGGAGCTGCGCTGCTCGTTCCGCGGCTGCGGCAATCGGCCGCATACGGACTTGTGGCGCTGCTCGTAGCCGTATTCCCGGCGAACGTGAACATGGCCATCAACCCCGAACTCGCGCCCGGGACATCGCCGTGGCTGCTGTGGGCACGCCTTCCGCTCCAACCGCTGCTCATCTGGCTGGTCCTGCGCGTTGCGCGTCGCTGATGGCGGCCGAAGAACATATATGGGCGGGGACCCGCCCACTAGGTCCCCGCCCGTATATGTAGAACCGGTATGGGCAGCCGGTATCGCATTGCGCTGGCACTTCGGTGGGGGAGGGCGAAGTCGTGCCTGGCGCCGAGCACACGGTCCCGCAGAACGCGGTGGCCGTGCGCCTGATCTAGCTGGCGCAGCCCGACATCGCAAACCCCCGGCCAGCTGTGGCTGCCTTCGGTTCGTATGTTGGTGAGTCACTAACGCGCCTCATGGTCTGCTCCTTGTAGGGATCTGACCACTTCGGTAACCAGGCTGCCTCATTGATCGATGAGGCCCTTGGCTTTGCGTCCCAGCCTCGCGACTGGTTTGCCTTTATCGGTGACTTGACCCTTGTATCGGGCACGATCAGCAAGTACTTGAGAGCGAAAGTTCACATCCGCTCGAAACCGACGGCGGGGCGTGGGTTCGGGGCGATCTCAGCCGGCTGCGACGAGCTCCGGCACCGTGACGAGCTCGAATCCGCGGCCCTCGAGGCCCGTGATGATGCGTTCCAGCGCGTCGACGGTCTGCTGCCGATCGCCGCCACCGTCGTGCAGCAGGATCACCGACCCGTCGCGCGCGTCGCCCACCGCCGTGTCGACGATCGCCGCCGTCCCCGGGCGGGACCAGTCGACGGTGTCGACGTCCCACAGCACGTCGCGCATTCCGAGTTCCGCGGCGATTCGGTCGACGCGGTCGTTGCGTGCCCCATACGGCGGTCGGAAGATGTCTGGACGACTGCCTGTGGCGCGCTCGATCGCGTCGCTCGTGTCCGTGAACTCGCGGCGCACGCCGCCGTCGTCGAGCGACGTGAGCTGCGGGTGGCTCCACGAATGGTTCGCGATCGCGTGCCCCGCGTCGCGCATCCGCACGAGCGACGCGCCGTTGCGCGCGGCCTGGGTCCCCACGACGAAGAACGTGGCGTCGACGCCGCGACGGTCGAGCGTCGCCAGGATCGCATCGGTGTATGCGCCGTTGGGGCCGTCATCGAAGGTGAGCGCAACCTTGCCACGAGCCCCGGGGACGCGGCTGATCGTCCCGCCTGCCGGCACGGCGGGCTGACTGCCCGACGACGGCGTGGTCGGCGCAGGCGTGCTCGGCGCGGGGGTGGTCGGCGCGGGGGTGGTCGGCGCGGGCGTCGCCGGCGCTCGGCCGGGAACGCGAAGGCGCTGTCCGACACGGATCCGGTCGGGGTCTGCGATGTCGTTGAGCTGCACCAGCGTCGCGACCGTCGTGTCGAAGCGGCGCGCGATCGACGAGAGCGTGTCGCCGCCCTGCACCGCGTACTCGAATGTCCGAGCGGGCGGATCGCTCGGGACGTCGACTGGAGCAGGCGGGACGGTCGGGCTCGGCGGCGGCGGCTCGACCACGGTGGGTGACGGGACCGTCGACGGCGGCGTCGGCGCAGGCACCGTGGTCGTGGGCGGCGGCTCCGGCGTGGTTGTCGACGGCCGCGTCGGCGTCGGCGTCGGCATCGAGGGCGCGGTCGTCGGTGGCGCCGGCAAAGGCTCGGGGACCGGGCTCGGGTCGAGCTCGTCCTCGTTGCGCGTCAACGCATAGGCGACGGCGCCGACGGTCCCGGCGGTGATGAGACCGGCGATCGCCAGCCCCGTACTTCGTCCCACGTGCATGTCCGCTCCAGTGGAGCGCACCCGTCCCGAGCGCGCTCGTCGTCCTGCCCGGGTATCGGAGCAGGGGTCGCCGCCGTCTCGGGTTCGCGTGGACCTCTAGGATCGACACATGGATCTCACCTTCGCCCCCACCTCCGCCCATGACAGCGACGCCGACCTGGTCGCGGTCCTTGTCGACGACCCGGCGCAGCTGCCGACCGCCGTTTCCGTGCTCGACGATCGCCTCGGTGGAGCGCTGACGCGCGAACTCGCACGCGGGCTGGTGAAGGCCGATGCCGCATCGACGGTGGTCGTCACCGGTGGCGCCGAGGGCCCCGGCCGAGTGGCGCTCGTCGGCTACGGTCCCGAGGCCGACGGTCGGGGCGACGCCCTGCGCGTCGCGGGCTCGAAGGTCGCCAGTGCAGCCCGCGCCGCCGAAGCGCGCACGGTCGCGCTCGTCGTGCCGGGTGATGCCGCCGACGTCGATGCGTTCGTGACCGGCTTCGTACTCGGCGCGTTCCGCATTCACAAGTACACGACCCCCAAGCCTGCAGGCGACGAAGATGCGACGCCCAGGTACGACGGACCCGAGTCGCTCGTCGTGCTCACCGACGACGACGCGCTCCAGGACGCCGCGCGCACCGCGTTCAAGGTCGCCGACGCGCAGAATTGGGCGCGCGATCTGGCCAACGCCCCCGCGAACCACCTGATGCCGATCGACCTGGCAGCTGCCGCACAGTCGCTCGCCGACCAGCATGAACACCTCAACTTCCGCGAGCTGCACCGCACCGACATCGAAGGCCTCGGCATGGGCATGTTCGCCGCCGTCGCCCAGGGCTCGGCTGACGAGCCGCGCCTGATCGTGCTCGAGTGGAACCCACCGGGCGCGACCGAGTCCAACGAGGAGCGCCTCGCCCTCGTCGGCAAGGCGGTCGTGTTCGACACGGGCGGCATCTCGATCAAGCCGACCAGCGGCATGGAAGACATGAAGCTCGACAAGTCGGGCGGCTGCGCCGTGCTCGGCGCGGTGCGTGCGATCGCAGAGACAAATGTCGAGCGCCGCGTGATCGCCGTGGTCGGCGCGACCACCAACATGCCCGACGGCGACGCATACCGCCCCGGCGACGTGGTCACCGCGATGGACGGTACCACCGTCGAGATCATCTCCACCGACGCCGAGGGCCGGCTCGTGCTCGGCGACTGCATCTCGTACGTGAAGGGCCAGGGCTGCGGCGCGATCATCGAAGCGTCGACCCTGACGGGCGCGATGGTGATCGCACTCGGACATCGCTACACCGGAGCGATCGCCAGACCGGGCGCGCTCGTCGACGCGGTCGTCGCCGCCGGCGAGCGCATCGGCGACCATGCCTGGCACCTGCCGATGCACGACGAGTACAGGTCGAACCTCAAGTCACCCTGTGCGGATTTCAAGAACTCGGGCTCGCGCGACGCGGGCGCGCTCAGCGCCGGTGCATTCCTCGGGCACTTCGCCAAGGACACGCCGTTCGTGCACCTGGACGTCGCAGGTACCGCAATGCTTCCCAAGCCGCGCATGTGGTACGGCTGCAAGGGCGCATCGGGCGCCGCCGTTCGCCTCATGACCGAGCTCGCCGCAAGCTGGAAGGGCTGACGCGATCCGTACCTATTTGCCGCATGCCAGCCACGCGGCGGCACCGAACATCATCACCGCAGTCATCGTCGCGGCGACGAGCACGCCTCGAACGACCGCCATCGCCACGCCTCCACGCCACGGCGGAAGCACGTGCACTGCCGCCATGGCAAGCGACGTCGGCACGGCACCCGCTACCAGCGCAATGCTCGTGGCGCGAAGCATCGAGGTCGCTGCGGCGAGCTGATCGGCAAGGACTGCGTCCACGATCGGCTGCAGCAGAGTCGCGAGCAACACCGCGACGACTGCACCCATCACGGCGACGATGAACCCCCGGGCTGCGCCGCGCACGTCCACCCGGACGCCGAACAGCGCCAGGAGCACGGCGATCGCAAGCAACGGCAGCGACACGATCGGCACGAGCAACGCGGCCGAGAACATCCCTCCGAGGGCGAGCGTCCAGGTGACGAGGCCGTGCGCCATCGGTCGCTCGTCTTCGTCGTCAGCTTCCGTCGCCGACGCGCCGCTGGCGATGACCACCCCGATGACCACCAGCACGACGAGCCAGCCCGCGCGCGACTCCATCCCCGGGCAGCTGGTGGCGAACACCGCCCACGCGACGTAGATCGGCAGGTAGGCAAGGGCCCAAGCGAGCAACGCGGTCCAGCGAATCGTCATGCTGCCGCCTTCCCGGGGGCATCGAGCCCCGAACCCCCGCTCCGCATCACGCTGCGCTGCGGTAGGCTCGATTCGCCCGAATCCGCACTACCCCGGAGGATCCGACCATGGCCACCGCCACTTCGACGCCGCTCTCGTTCCAGCTCTCCGACGAGCACGAACTGCTGCGCAGCACCGTTCGCGACTTCGCCGAGCAGGTCGTCGAACCCAAGGCCGAGGAGATGGATCGCACGGGCGAATTCCCGTACGACATCGTGCGCGGCATGGCCGACCTCGGGATCATGGGCATTACGATCCCCGAGGAGTACGGCGGCGCGGGCGCCGACACGCTCAGCTACGCGATCGCGGTCGAGGAACTCGGCCGCATCGACAGCTCCGTGTCGATCACGATGTGCGCGCACCACTCGCTCGGCACGCTGCCGATCTGGTACTTCGGCGACGACCGCCAGAAGTCCGAGTGGCTGCCACAGCTCGCGAGCGGCGAGAAGCTCCACGCGTTCGGCCTGACCGAGCCGGGCGCCGGCTCCGACGCCGGCGCCGCACGCACGACAGCCCGCCGCGACGGCGACGAGTGGGTCATCAACGGCTCGAAGATCTTCATCACCAACGCCGGCACCGACATGACCTTCGGCGTCACCGTCACCGCCGTCACCGGCGAGGACGCGAACGGCCGACCGGCGATCAGCACGATCATGATCCCGAACGGGACCCCGGGCTACGAGATCAGTGCGCCCATGAAGAAGATGGGCTGGCACGCATCCGACACGCGCGCGCTCAGCTTCAACGACGTGCGCGTGCCGGTCGGCAACCTCCTCGGCCCCGAAGGCAAGGGCTTCACCCAGTTCCTCAAGATCCTCGACGGCGGCCGCATCGGCGTCGCATCGCTCGGTCTGGGCCTCGCCCAGGGCGCATTCGAGCAGGCGCTCAAGTACGCCAAGGAACGCAACCAGTTCGGCAAGCCGATCGCCGGCTTCCAGGCGATGGCATTCAAGCTGGCCGACATGGCCGCTGACATCGAGACCGCGCGCCTGATCACGTACAAGGCTGCGTGGGAGAAGGACCAGGGCCTCGACTTCACGCAGACCGCCGCGATCGCCAAGCTCAAGACGGGCATCCTCGCGCGCGAGGTCGCCAACCTGTCGCTGCAGATCCATGGCGGCTACGGCTTCATGGACGAGTTCCCGATCTCGCGCTTCTACCGCGACGCGAAGATCCTCGAGATCGGCGAGGGCACCAACGAAGTGCAGCAGATGGTCATCGCGCGCGGCCTTGGCATCAAGCTGCACTAGCCAGCACGGCGAACCGCTCCTCGCAGACCTGCGATCGGGTGCGGGCGAGTTCCACGCGAATCCATCCAGCGTCGCACCCGTACGACGATCATTGGATTCGCTACCGCAGGCGGCCGTCGAGGCATGCGCTGGCACCGCGAACGGCACCGGGGAGATTGCCTGCCCAGCGGGCGGTATGCTCCGCACCATGGATACCGCTCCGAGCCCGACCGTCGACCCTGCCGTTCGCGACCGCCATGACCTCGCCCCGTGCGAGTCCCGCATCGAGGGCGTCGTCATCCGTCCGCTGACGCGACACGGCGACTCACGTGGCGGCTTCTCCGAGACGTATCGCCAGGAGTGGTTCGACGGTCCGGCGATGCTGCAGGGCAACCGCTCGGATTCGGCAGCCGGCACGATCCGCGGCCTCCACTTTCATCGCAAGCAGGCGGACTACTGGCTGTGCCTGAAGGGCACCCTGCTCGCCTGCCTGTTCGACGCCCGACCCGGCAGCCCCACCGAGGGCGTCACCCAGGGCGTCGTGCTCACCGATGCCACCAACGCCGGCATCTACATCCCGCCGGGCGTGGCACACGGCTTCGCGGCGCTCGAGGATGCCACGCTCACGTACCTCGTCGACAACTACTACGACGGTGGCGACGAGTTCGGCGTGCGCTGGGACGATCCCGAGGTCGCGATGGACTGGGGGATCGTCGATCCGATCCTGTCGGGCCGGGATGCCGAGTGCGACACGCTCGCGCAGCTGCGCGAGGCCGGCTCGATGCCCGCGCCGTACGCAGCGAGCTGACCAGCCCGATCGCTCCTAGAGCATGCCGGCGTTGCCGAGCGCCGTCTCCGACTGCTCGCCGTTCGCTTCGGTGCGGATGCCCCACCCGATGCCCCAACCTTCGGCGGTGTCCCTGCCGTCGATGAGGTCGGCGACGCGGTTGCCGATGTCGACGGCCGTCTCGCCCGGCGCGCGGAGCGTGCTCGTGGTGTTCGCCGTCAGGATCAGCAGCGCGAAGCCGCCGATCGTGTGCAGCAGGCCGGTCGCCTTGTTGACGCCCTTGATGTGCGCGGTCTTGTCCTTGAGCAGCGCGGTGCCGGTGCTGACGGTCTCGAACGGGATCATCGCGGCCTTGTCGGCCTGGATGCCCGTCATCTTCGTCGCCTGCTTGTAGCCGGCGGTCGTCGAGCGGATCAGGTCGCCGATGATGCCCTGGACGCCGCTACCCGCGCGCGGGTCGGTCTCGGGCGTCGTCGCCACGGGCGCCGGGGCGGGCGTCGCGGGCGTGGCGATGGTGGTCGGCTTGGCAGCGACAGGATCCATGCGGAGCTCCCTCAGGAAAGGTTCGAACGACATCGAACCATGTCGCGGGGGCTCGGTCACGGCCGGGGCGCCGGGCAGGGCTGCTGCGGCCACCGCGGCGGCCGGATCGTCCCGTCAGCGGGACTCGCGCATGACGGGGTAGCCGGCGTCGGTGAGCGCCGCTTCGACTTCCGCGACGTGCTCGACGTTGCGCGTCTGCAGCGTCAGGTCGACCCGGGTCTCGCCGATGCGCAGGTCGACGCCTTCGCGGTGATGCTCCACGCCGAGCACGTTCACGCGCGTGGCGGCGAGCAGCGCGAGCAGGCGCGACAGTTCACCGGGGCGGTCGGGAATCACCGTGCCCAGGTACAGGAACCGCCCACCGGTGGTCAGGCCGTGGCGAATCACCGGAACCAGGTTGGCAGGATCGATGTTGCCGCCGGCGACGACGAGCACGACCGGTCCCTCCGAGCTGATCTTGCCGGCAAGCAGCGCAGCAAGCGATGCCGCGCCCGCACCTTCCAGCACCTGCTTGGCGCGCTCCATGCTCCACAGGATCGCGGTGGAGAGCTCCTCCTCCGTCACCTCGACGACGTCGTCGACGATGTCCTTGAGCATCTCGAAGTTGAGCGTCCCGAGCTGCTTGACCGCGATTCCGTCGGCAATGGAGGGACGTGCCTCGACCGCGGTGACGACGCCTGCGTCGAGCGATGCGCGCAGTGATGGATGCGCAGCCGCCTGGACCGCCACGATCCGGCAGTCAGGGCGTAGCTCGCGCAGCACCATCCCGATGCCGGAGGCCAGACCACCACCGCCGACGGGGATGACGACCGTCGCGACGTCCGGCAGCTGCTCGACGATCTCCAGGCCGATCGTGCCCTGTCCGGCGATGATCTGCGGATCGTCGAACGGGTGCACCCATACCGCACCATGCTCGTCGCAGAACGCGTGGGCCGCAGCGAGCGCATCGCCCAGGTTCGCGCCCTCGAGCCGCACCGTCGCACCGTAGTTGCGCGTCGCCTCGACCTTGGAGAGCGAGGCATCCTCGGGCATGAAGATCGTCGCCTCCACGCCCAGCTCGGACGCGGCGACGGCCACGCCCTGCGCATGGTTGCCGGCGCTTGCCGCGACCACGCCGCGCGCGCGCTCCTCGCCGGTGAGCTGGCCGATCAGGTTGAGCGCGCCACGCAGCTTGAACGAGCCCGTGCGCTGCAGGTGCTCGCACTTGAGGTACACGTCGCAGCCGACGCACGGATCGAGCGTGTGCTTGCGCAGCATCGGGGTGCTGCGAATGTCGCGCGCGATGCGATCGCGAGCGGCGAACACGTCCTCCATCGTCAGCGCGGGCGTGGGTGTCTTCACGAGCTGAACACCTCTTCGAACAGACGCATGGTCGTCGTGAGCGGATCGAGCTCGCGACGGTGCATCGCGTCGAGCAGCTCGCGCAGTCGCGGGTCCTCCTCCACGCGCGCCTGCAGGCGACGCAGCGCTCGTGCGGACGCGAGCGTGAACACTTCGCTCTCGAGGTTCGCGCGGCGGCGCGCCTCGAAGCGCCCGTCGTGCGACATGTGCTCGCGATGGGCGTGGATCTTCTCCCAGAGCGTGTCGATGCCTTCGCCGCGGATCGCTTCGGTCTCCACGATCGGCGGGGTCCACTCGCGCTGCTCGAGGGTGAGGATGGAGCGAATCTGCGAACGCAGCGCGTGCGCCATCGGGTGGTCTGCCTTGTTGATCACGATGATGTCGGGGATTTCCATCACGCCGGCCTTGAGCGCCTGGACCGCATCTCCCGAGCCGGGCATCAGCACGAGCACGATCGTGTCGGCAATGCGCGCGATCTCGATCTCGCTCTGGCCGACGCCGACGGTCTCGAGGAAGACCTCGCTCGCGCCCCACGCGTCGAACAGCAGCGCCGCCTGCAGCGACGCCTCCGCGAGCCCGCCCAGGTGCCCGCGCGTGCCCATCGACCGAATGAACACCCCACGGTCGAGGAAATGGTCGGTGAGGCGGATGCGATCGCCGAGCAGCGCACCTTCGGTGAACGGGCTCGACGGGTCGACGCTCACGATGCCGACTCGTTCATCGGGCCTGGCTGCCCGTAATTGCGTGACGAGCGCGCCCATGAGGCTGCTCTTGCCGACGCCCGGTGGGCCGGTGATGCCGAGCAGGTGCGCGTCGCCGGTGTCCGAATACAGGTCGCTCACGAGCTCGTGGCCCACGGGACTGCCGTTTTCGACGAGCGAGATCGCGCGTGCGAGCGCACGTCGATCGCCGCTCGTGAGCCGGCTCGCGAGCGACGCCGCGTCGGCCGGCAGCGCGGTCGGAGTGGGAGCCGGATCGTCCATCGTGATCCGGACGGTATCACGACGGTTCACGCCGTTCGAAGCAGTCCGCGCACGGTTCTCGAAACCCGCGTCGCAATCGGCGCTCAAGCACGATTCAGGGAATGCCGATGCGGGGCGTATGCGTGCGGTACGCACCTCGACCCGCGCGCGCCCTGATCGTGTCCAAGTCCAACTCGCCCAAGCCCACTCTGGCAAACGCCATCAGCTCATCCGGCATCAGCCGGAAGCTGACGTTCGCGTTCTTCGCGGTCATCCTGGTCGCGTTCATCTCGCTGCCGGTCACGTTCATGTCGTTCAAGGAGATCGACGAGGCGAGCAACCAGGCGAAGAAGTCTTCGGTCACGCTCCAGAACGTCGCCATCTTCCAGCGCAAGATCGGCGACGTGCGCGCTTCGGCCCGCGATCAGATGGCGCGTGACAACGGTGTGGTCCGTGGCAACCTCACCAAGACCCTGCAGGAGGCGCTCGACGCGGCGCGCTGCATCGGCGAGCCGGCCAAGTGCTCCGGTTCGCTCAAGGCGGGGGAGACGCTGCCCGCCGACGAGGCGGCGCGCTGGGAGCAGATCTCGGCAAAGGCGCTCGACGCCAAGCAGGCGTTCCAGAACGACATCTCAGGCGGCAACGCCGCGGTCACCAGGCTCGACCAGACGCTCGCGAACGAAGTCGACGCACCGTCGCAGCAGCTCGCCGAGCGCATCGCGTCGCGTGGCCTCGACGCGCAGGCGAGCATTCGCACCGCGATCGCGAGCTCCACCGGCCTGCTCGTGGGCACGATGATCGGCTCGTTCCTGCTCGCCGCATTGCTGGCGACGCTCATCCCGCGTCGCCTCATGAAGCGCCTGGAGCACCTGCGGCACGTCTCGCACCGGCTCGCGCACGGCGACCTCGAAGCTCGCGCCGACGAGCGCCTCGCCAACCGCAAGGACGAGATCGGTGACCTGATCTCCGACTTCAACCTGATGGCGATGGCGATGCAGCGCAACACCGTGGAGCTGCGCACGGCGCAGGAGCAGCTGCACATCGCGCTGCAGCAGGAGCAGGAACGCGCAACACGCGACCCGCTCACCGGCCTGCGCAATCATCGCTACTTCCAGGACTCGCTCAGCGCGGAGATCGAGCGCTGTCGCCGCACGGGTGGCCATGTGTCGATCGCGGTGCTCGACCTCGACAACTTCAAGTCGGTCAACGATCGCTTCGGCCACAGCGAGGGCGACGCCGTGCTGCGTCGCGCCACGAAGGGCATCTCCGACAACCTGCGCCCCTACGACCTGGCCTGCCGCCTCGGCGGCGAGGAGTTCGGCGTGATCTTCCCGGAGGCAGATGCAGAAGAGGCGAAGATGGTCCTCGATCGCATCGCCGAGCACATCCTGCCGTTCGGCCCCAACGGCGAGCGCCTGTCGTTCTCGGGTGGCATCACCACGTGGCCGACCCACGCGGAGACGCAGACCGAGCTGTACCAGCGCGCGGACGAGGCGTCCTACTCCGCCAAGATGCAGGGCAAGGCGTGCTCGGTCGTGTACGACCCCACCAAGGTCGTGTCGATGGACAGCGAAGAGCGCACCCGATCGCGTCAGCGCGACGCGATGCTGACGACCGCCACCACGCTCGTGAGCGCCGTCGACCAGAAGGATCCCTACACGCGCAACCACTCGGAGCTCGTCGCCATCTACGCCGCGACGATCGCCCGCGCGATGCGGCTGGACGAGGCGACGGTGAAGCTCGCATATCGAGCCGGCCTGCTCCACGACGTGGGCAAGATCGGAATCGCCGACGAGATCCTCGTGAAGGGTTCACAGCTCACCCATGACGAGTGGGTGCAGCTGCGCATGCATCCGGAGTTCAGCTACCGCATCCTCGAAGCCGCGGAGATGGAGCCGGTCGCCACGTGGACGCGCCACCACCACGAGCACTACGACGGCACCGGGTACCCGTTCGGGCTCGCGGGCACCGACATTCCGATCGGCAGCCGCATCATCCTCGTCGCGGACGCATTCGAGAGCATGACGAGCGACCGCATCTACCGCCGCGCGCTCGGCCAGGCGCAGGCAGTGCACGAGCTGCGTTCGGGTGCGGGGCGACAGTTCGACCCGCAGGTCGTGGAGACGATGGTCGGGCTCATCGAGCAGGGCGTATTCGTGCAGGTGATGCAGCAGTACGGCCGCGTCATCGAACCAGCCGCGGTCCACCAGGCCGGGATGATTCGCGAGCTGGATCCGGCAGCGTCGCAGGCGACCGCGACCGCAGCGGCGCTCGACGGCAACCCACCCACGGCGCACGCCACGAGCGAAGCCGAAGCGTGGGCGCTCCAGCAGATCACCGACGACCACTGGGCGAACCCGGGCCATACGCCTGCTGCGGAGCCTCCGGCATTCGCGGCACCGATCGTGCAGCCCGGCGACATCGCAGCGCCCGCGGCCGTCCAGCCTGTGGCGTCGGCAGCCCCGACGCAGGGCCAGTGGACCCAGGAGCAGTGGGAGACGTACCAGCTGCAGGCCGCGCAGGAGCAGGCTGCATTCGACGCGCAGCAGGCCCATCAGGCGCAGCAGGCCCAGCTCGCTGCGCAGCAGGCCCACGCCCAGGAGCATGCTGCGATGCAGGCTCAGGCCGATGCTGCCGCGATTCCGGATCCGCCGTCGTTCGATCCCAGCTCGTGGGCCGCGCCGAATCCCGACGATCTGGCCGCGTAGCAACGCCCCCGCGACGGGTTCGCACTCGCCGCTCGAAGGGCACACGTCGCGAAGATGCCGACGTCGTCACCCACTCGAACCAACGGTCCTCGTGGCCTCGCCGCATTGCGCACGCTCGAGCGGCTCCGCGTGGACCTGCTCGCCGAGCTCGCACGCCTGCAGGAGCACTGGGGTGACACCTGCCTGATCAAGGGTGCGGGACAGCACATGGTCGTGCTGTTCGACCCGGTCGACGTGGAGCACGTGATGGTCCGAAGCGCGACGAGCGTGCGCAAAGGGTTCGCGTACCGACGCACGCGCAGGATCTTCGGCGATGGACTGCTCACGAGCGACGGCGAGACGCACCTGCATGCGCGTCGAACGCTGCAGCCGTGCCTGCAGCCCCGGCGCCTGCCGGCGTACACCGAGTCGATCCTCGATGCGATCGATACGGGCATCGATGAGATGCACGCGCCCGCAGTCGTGGACGTCGAGCACGCAATGGCGCGAGTCGGACTCGATGCGATCGGCCGCACGCTGCTCGGTGTTCGGTTCGACGAGCTGCACGCCGACGGGGTGCTGGAAGCCGTGAAGGTCGGCCGCGACGGTTTCGTGGACCTGCTCACGCCGTGGGCTCCGGCGACGCTCGCGTTGCCCACGCGCTCGGCGCGACGCATGCGGCGCGCGATCCGAACGCTGCGAAGCGCGGCAGCGCATGTCCTGGACACGCATCAATCGGCCGACGGCCACGACGACGTGCGTGACTTCGTCGACCTCATCGATGCGGGCGTCGACGAACACGGCCGCCCGTTCTCGCGTGTTCGCCGCATCGACGAGGTCGTCACCGCCATGCTCGCCGGACACGACACCGTCTCCGGCACGCTGACGTGGCTGCTGCATGAGCTCGCGCAGGCACCCGAGCTCCAGACCCGGCTTGCCGCGGAGGTCGAGGGCGTGTGCGGCCCGCGACGACCCACGCCGGAGGATGTCGAAGCGATGCCGCTCGTTCGTGGGGCGCTGCTGGAGACCCTGCGCCTGTATCCGCAGTGCTACTCGATGACTCGCACCGCGCTGGAGACGTTCGAGCTGCCGAGCGGCCAGCGGGTCCAGCGCGGCTGGGAGCTGCTCATCCCGCAGTGGTCGATCCATCGCGACGCGCGCTTCTGGCCCGAGCCCGATCGATTCGACCCGACACGCTTCGTGGATGTGCCTGGGTGTCCGCGGTCTGCTCCTGCAGCATCGCCGGAGCTGCCCCGCCTCGCGTATTTCCCGTTCGGGGCCGGACGACGTGTGTGTATCGGCCAGGCGTATTCGATGCTCGAGGGATCGCTGACGATCGCACGACTGCTGCAGCGAGTGCGCGTGTCGCCGGCCGCTGGCGGACGCGTGCCCTCGCGCAATGCGGTGTTCACGCTTTGGCCAGGCCCGGTGGACCTGCAGCTGGAGTCCGTCACGCGCTGATCGCATCCCAGCGGTTGGCTGCCCACCAGCGCACGGGGCGCTCTTCCCAGGGCAGGCTCGGATCGTACGGGTGGGGTCGATCGTAGGGCTCGCCCTGCTGCTGCGCCTCGATCGCGGCCTTGATGTTCTCGAGGTTCCAGACGAACACCTGCTGGCCTGCGGGTCGGGCAAGGATCACGTAGACACCCTTCACGACGGGCCAGGCGAGCAGGTTGGCGATGCCCTCGCGGCGGACGAGCTTCGACCGGAACCGCAGTCGCGTGCGATCGCTCGAGAGCGCATCGTAATCCTGATGGACTTCGTACTCCTGCGCGGTGCCGATCGGCCCGAACGGGAAGCCCTGCAGGTTGAACGTGCGGATCTCGCGGTGCTGATGCTTCCTGATCGCCTCGGTCGTCTCGTCCCAGCGCATGCCGCGCTCGTCCTCGTTGCGGTAACAGATGCGATAGGCGCCAACCGTGCCGTCGGCCGGCTTGTCCTTCCCTTCCACCGGGGTGATGTGGTGGAAGAACACGCTCCAGTCCTTCGCGCGCGTGGAATCTGAGCCGTACTCCCAGACGACTTCGACGGGCGCATCGATCGCGACTGCGTGGCTGACCCACCCCTCGCTGGCGACGGTGACGAGCAGCAACAGCGCGTACGCGCCGACGAGCACGCCAGCCACGATCTTCACGATTCGCTTCACCCCCACATATCGGGCGCGGTCCGGGCTGCGTTCCCGGCTCGAAGAGCTGGCATGGATGCAGCCGATGCCTGGGTCGTGATTCCCGCCTACAACGAGGAGCGCTGGATTCGCGCGACCCTCGAGGCCCTTGCAGCCCAGGACGCCGTCGAGCCCTTCACGGTACTCGTCGTCGACAATGCGAGCACGGATTCCACGCGTGATGTGGTCGAGCAGGCCGCGCGCGAGCTCACGGGGCTTGACCTGCGGATCCTCGACGAGCAGGAGAAGGGAACCGGCGCAGCCTGCGACACCGGTGCACGGCACGCGATCGCGAACGGCGCACGCTACGTGCTGCGCACGGATGCCGACTCGCTTCCCGCCCCGGACTGGGTGCGGCGCATGCGTTCGTGCCTGCACGATGAAGGTCTCGATCTGGTCGGCGGGCGCATCGCGCCGCGCACCGATGACGGCACCTCGCCACCGGGCGCTGCGGTCGTGTCGGCGGTCGCCGCGTGGCTGATGCGATCGACCGGGCGATTCAACCCGATCAACCGCGGTCCGCAGTTTCGCTGCGCGTTCACGATGGTCCCGGGCTTCAACCTCGGGATTCGCGCCGAGGCCTACGAGGCGTCGGGCGGGTTCCCGCGGTCGAAGATCGAGGATGAGCACGAGGACTGGACTCTCACCAATCGCGTGCGTGAGGTGTCGTCGCGCGTTCGCTATCGGCGCGCACCGCTCGTGCGCTACTCCAATCGCAAGGTCGCCGTGCATGGCATCCTGGGCGTCCTGCGCTGGTACGTGCGCCACGACGGGCCGGTGGCGACGCAGGTCGACTGTCGCTAGCAGCGGACGCGACTAGCCGACGAGCGCGGGGAGCACGTCGCGGATCGCGGCGACGGCGACGTCGATCTCGTCCGGAGTGCCGACCGTGATGCGCACACCGTCGGCCATGCCGAACATCTCGAGCGGGCGCACGATCACGCCGACGTCTTCCAGCCGCTGCGCGACGTCTCGGCCACCGAGCCCGCCCGGCAGGGGCACGCACAGGAAGTTGCCGGCGCCGGGGATCGGTTCGAGGCCGACCTCGCGCAGCGCATCACCCAGGCGCGCACGGCCGGCTTCGTTGGCGGCGACGCGCTCGGCGAGCAGGTCACGCTGGTCGAGGCTGGCGAGCGCGGCCACGTTGGCAAGCGCGTTCATCTCGAACGGGCCGCGCACGGTGTCGATCGACCGTACGACGGGGGCCGGGCCGACGCCCCACCCCACGCGCAGTCCCGCGAGGCCGTAGATCTTGCTCATCGTGCGCAGCACCATGACGTTTTCGCGGCCCTGTTCGACGATGAGCTCGGCGATCGAGTCGGGATAGTCGTCCGCCGTCACGTACTCGTGGTAGGCCTCGTCGACGACGCACAGCACGCGCTCGGGAAGCGCGTCGACGAAGCGTGTCAGTCGCTCCCGATCGACGTAGGTTCCGGTCGGGTTGTTGGGGTTGCACACGTAGACCATGCGGGTGCGGTCAGTGACCTTCGCGAGCATCGCGTCGAGGTCGTAGCGATGGTCCTCGTCGAGCGGCACCATGACCGGAACGGCGTCGACCTTGCGAACGCTGAGCGGATAGGTGATGAAGCTCGGCCACCCGAACACGACCTCGTCGCCGGGCTCGAGCAGTGCGAGCGACAGGTTGATGAGGATCGAGTCGGCACCGTTGCCCAGCACGACCTGGTCGGCGCGCGCCCCGGTGATGGAGGCGAGCGTGCCGCGCAGCTCGTGGAACGCGCCGTCGGGATATCGGTTGAGGCCGTCGACGTGGTCGCGGATCGCCTGGGCTGCAGCCGGCAGCGGCCCCCATGGCCCTTCGTTGGAGCCGAGCTTGACGATCGGACGGTCACCGCCGATCCTGCGGCGCAGCGCCTCGGCCGACAGGCCCGGCTCGTAGGGGCGCAGGTCGCGCAGTGCGGGCTTTGCTTGAAATCCGTTCTCGCTCACGCCTGGTCCGTTCGTCATGCCTGCCTCACGCTGCCGTCGGCGTACGCGAGGAACGCGCCGCCGCCTCGTCGATGGTCGCCGGCTGCCGCGAAACTGCCGTCGGTGTCGACGGCCACCATGTTGGAGCCGCCGAAGAACATGTTCGTGCCGGGCCAGCGATTGAGCTCGTGTCCGCGGCGCTCGAGCTCGTCGAGCGCGGCCTCCGGATAGCCGGGTTCGACCTGCACGATGCCGCCTTCGGCGTGCAGGCGCGGCGCCTGCACGGCTGCGTCGAGGCGCTGCTGCAGCGTGGCGTCGTCACCAGCGAGCGTGCTTTCGAGCACGCGCAGCAGGGGCTGCAGGATCGCGCCGCGCAGTCGGTTGGATCCTGCGCTGCCGGTGGCGAGGATCGGTCGGCCGTCGTCGAGCAGCAGGCTCGGCGCCATCATGCTCGTCAGTCGCTCGCCGGGGCGCAGGACATGCTCGATGGGAAGCAGGTCCTCCTCGCCCATCATGTTGTTGAGGTGGATGCCGGTGCTTCCCACGAACTCGCCGGAGCCGCAGCCGGTGGTGGTGGTCATCGACACGGCGCCGCCGTTCGCGTCGATGACGCTCAGGTGCGTGGTCGATCCCAGCCGTGAGGAGCGCCCGGCCGGTCCGTCGATCGCGGCGGCGAACAGCTCGTCGCCGATCGCGACGGTGGGATCCGACAGCAGCCAGTCCACGAGCATGCCTTCGCCGTAGAGCCAGCGGTCGAACTCGTGTCCACGGATGCCGTTGGACGCGATCATCGCTGCGACGAGCCGTGCGGCGCCCTCGGGTGATTCCACGTCGACCGGAGGACCGACCACGCCGCCGTTGGCGCGCTCGAGCACGCGCATCGCGAACGCGATGAGTGCACCCCCGGCCGACGGGGGCGGCGGCGTCAGAAACTCGCGGCCGCGCCACGTGCCGCGCACGGGGACGTGTTCGACGACCTGGTAGTGCTCCAGGTCGGCGCGCGTGATGAGCCCGCCCTGTGCCGTGCTCCAGTCGATGATCTCGCGCGCGAGGTCGCCGCGATAGAACGCGGCATCGCCTTCGGCCGCGATGAGCTCGAGCGTGCCCGCCAGGTCGGGCTGGGCGAAGTGGTCGCCGGCGACGAGCATCGGTCCGGCTGGTGCGAACACGCGCTTGCCTTCGCTCTGGCGCGTGAGGATCGGCGTCAGCAGGTGGTGGCAGTACGCCTGCTGCGGCGGCAGCGAGAACCCCTCGCGTGCGAGCCGGATGCCCGGCTCGAGCACGCGCTCCAGCGGCATCGTTCCAAAGCGTCCGTGCATGTGCACGACGCCCTTCACGAATCCCGGCACCGCGCACGACTTGGGTCCGACGTGGAAGGTCTGGGTGGTGGCGCCGAACAGCACGTCGATCGGAACGGGGTGTCCGGCGATCTCGGCGGTGCCGTCGATGCCGGGCACGGAGGTGAAGAAGTCGAAGCAGTGGTTGTCGCCGCCCGGCATGTGCACCGTGGCGAATCCAGCACCGCCCAGGCCGGTCAGCGTGGGCTCGGCAGTGCACGCCGCGAACGCTGCGGCCACCGCCGCATCGACCGCGTTGCCGCCTTCGGCGAGGATCTCTGCCCCCGCGCGCGCACTGGCCTCATGACCAGTGGCGATTGCTCCCACCTGCTCCATGACGGGAATCTACCCTCGTACGGGCGCTCGCGCTCGCACATGCGCGCGAAGGCGTGGAACTCAGCCCCGTACCTGAACCTGTACGCCGGCACGCATCGCGTCCTGGATCGATGCCGCAAGGTGCATCGGAATGCGAACGCAGCCATGGCTGGCCGGGGTCGCAAGCACGCGCGGAGCACCGTGCACCGCGATGCCGCCGTGAAAGAAGCTCGGCCAGTACAGGATCCCGAGTTCGGCTCGATGCGCGCCTTCGATGCGGCGCCCGACCCGGAACGTCCCGATCGGGGTCGCTTCGCCACGTCCATCGGGAAGCTTCGGGTCGCCGGTGCAGGCATTGACGATCTTGCGCACGCGCCCGCGATCGACCACCAGGAGCACCTGATCGCTCAGGTCCACCACGATACGGTGCGGTTCACCGCGGCCGATTCGCACGCCGACGGGTCGCTTCAGTCGTGCCAGGGTCTTCGCGCCCGTCACGCCGTCGCGTTCGAGGCCGTTGACCTTCTGGAACGCCATGACGGCGTGGTGGGTCGCGTCGGTGTACGTTGCACCGCGGTCGACGGCGTAGCGAAGCTGGCGCAGTCGCTGCTTGAGCCGAAGCACCTCGGGCCCGGTCGAGCCGACGCGAAGCAGGGTCCTTCTCGATGTCGCGGCAGCGTCCATGCCACGGGATCGTCGCAGCTGGATCCGACATCCAGCAATGCGATCGAGGCGACGTGGCCGCCGACGGCCGCGCCGTCAGCGCTTCGGCGGGTTCGGATCGAACGTCGAGAGCGGGGCGTACCCGTCGTAGGGCACCGCCTCGATGAACTCGCTCGGACGATTTGCGTCGGGACCCGCCGCGCCGTGGATGTCGAACAGCTGGCGCAGCACGAAGCTCGCGACGAGCGCACCGATTCCCATCTCGACCAGTCCACCCATCGTCCCGACCCGGTAGCCGTGGATGAGCAGCGTGGTCGAGATCGTCGTGAGGACCACCAGGAAGACGTTGCCGTGCATCAGTCTCCGCCTCCGCCGTCGTCACCGAAATCGAATCCACTGCTGTCGGTGCTGGAACGCTCGTCGTCGTCTCGACCGCTGCCCCAGGTCCACGGCTGGTACCAGAGCCAGAGCGCGGGATTGTCGTCGTAGGGCGGATCGGTGTCGGTTCCGCGACGTCGGTCCCGCGCGGCTCGCTGCGGACGGGTGCCGATCGAGCGCAGCACGACGACGACCGCGACCGCGACCACGATGACGAAGGCGAGGAATGCCATCAGCGGTCCTCGAGTCCAGTCGCGTACAGCAGGTCGCCGGCGGTCGCGCCGTCGCGCACGCCAGTCCCCAGTTCGGCGACCATCAGCGCAGGAAGCCGGGCAGGTCGAGGTCGTCGCCGCCCTCTTCCTTCTTGCCGCCGCGAAGCATTCCGGTGAAGCGATTGCCGCCAGCCTGATGCGGCTGCACGTTCTTGCCCGCACCACCGAAGCCGGTCGCGACGACGGTCACCCACACCTGTCCGGTGAGGCGGCTGTCGACGGTCGCACCGAAGATGATGTTGGCGTCAGGGGCAGCGTTCTCCTGAATGATGCGCGCAGCCTCGGTGACCTCGTGCAACGTCAGGTCGTCGCCGCCGCTGATCGACAGCAGGATCCCGCCGGCACCGGCTGGCGACTGCTCGATGAGCGGCGAGCCGATTGCGCTGAGTGCGGCGTCCTTGGCGCGGGTCTCGCCCGTGCCGAAGCCGATGCCCATGAGCGCGTTGCCGGAGTCCTGCATGATCGTGCGAACGTCGGCGAAGTCGACGTTGATGAGGCCGGGCATCGTGATCAGGTCGGTGATGCCCTGCACGCCCTGGCGCAGCACGTCGTCGGCGACGCGGAAGGCTTCCACCATGCTGACGTCGCGGTGCAGCACCTCGAGCAGCCGGTTGTTCGGAATCACGATCACGGTGTCGGCGTGCTTGCGCAGCTCTTCCAGGCCAAGGCTTGCGCTGCGCTGGCGAGTCGATCCTTCGAAGCTGAATGGCGTCGTCACGATTGCGACCGACAGTGCGCCGATCTCCTGCGCCGCGCGGCACACGACGGGAGCCGCGCCGGTACCGGTGCCGCCGCCCTCGCCACACGTGACGAAGACCATGTCAGAGCCCTTGAGCACGTGACGCAGGTGGTCGTAGCTCGCCTCGGCGGCTGCCTTGCCCATGTCCGGATCCGCACCCGAGCCCAGACCGCCGGTCAGCTCGTTGCCGATGTGCAGTCGCACGGGCGCGTTGCTGATCTCGAGCTGCTGCAGGTCGGTATTGATCGCGACGAACTCGACGCCGCGAACGTCCGACTCCATCATCCGCTCGATCGCGTTGATGCCCGCGCCACCGACGCCGACCACACGGATCACCGCAAGGTACGTCGATGCGTCGGCCAGGCCCGGCGCGATGCTCGTGCCGCTGGCGGCGCTGCCGACGCTGCGCGCCGCAGGCTTGTCCTCGACCGGCGGGGCGGATGCCGCAGGCGCCTTGGCCTCGGGATCCGTCTTCGGCTCGGGCGTGATGATCGGACCGGGCGCCGGCTTCGTGGCCGACGGGTCCGTGGTGCCGCCTCGCTGGTCGGTCGCTGCGAACAGCTGCGCCAGCGGACTGTCGTTGAGACTAGACCGCTTGTTCGACACGTGCCACGACCTCCTGTGCCAGCTCGCGGTACTGCGCGGCTGCGTTGCCATTGCTCTCGTACGTCAGCACCGAGGATCCCTGCACGGGCGCCTCGGCCAGTCGGATCGTCTTCTTGATCCGGGTGTTCATCACCTTGTCACCGTACGTCTTTTCGAGCAGTTCCGTCGCCTCGCGGCTGTGGATCGTGCGCCCGTCGTACATCGTCAGCAGCACGCCGCCGATGTGCACCTTCGGGTTGAGGTGCTCGCGGATGACCTGCAGCGTGTTGTCGAGCTGCACGAGACCGCGGAGCGAGAGGTACTCGGCCTGTACCGGGACGATCACTTCGTCGGACGCGGTGAACGCGTTGACGGTGAGCAGCCCGAGGCTTGGCGGGGTGTCGATGAGGATGTAGTCGTAATCGTTCTTGATCGAGCTGATCGCCTTCTCCAGGGCGCGCTCGCGACCGATCATGCTGCTGAGCGCGAGCTCGGCACCGGCCAGATCGATGCTCGCCACGGCGATGTCGCACTCGGGCGTGTTCTGGATGATGTGCTCGATCGGGTACTTGTGCACGAGCACGTCGAAGATCGACTTGGGCAGTGCCTCGACATCGATGCCGAAGCTCATCGTCAGGTTCGACTGCGGATCCAGGTCGATGACGAGCACCTTGTTGCCGAGCTCCGACAGCGCGGCGCCCAGGTTCATGGTCGTCGTGGTCTTGGCCACGCCGCCCTTCTGGTTGGACAGGCAGATGACGCGGCAGCGCTTTTCCTGGCGGTTCGTCACGAAGCGCGGACCATACGGGTCCTGCTGCTGCGGAATGAACGAATGCGTCTGTGCGGGCGCCTGGAGATCCTGTGGCGGCTGCAGCGGCGCGTGCTGCGACACCGTCTGGATCGGGGCAGGCGTCGGCACGGGCGCGACGTCGGGGCGATGCTGCTGCGTCTGATGCCGCTGCCCGTGGTCGTGCTCTGGCGCCTGCCCATGTGGGTGGCCGAATGTGTGTGTCACGTCGTGCTCCCTGCTCCCCGCGGTCCCCGCGAAGCCCTTGCTCCCACGGCGTTCGCGCAGGGCACCTGCCCGGCCGACTTGCCGCTCCTCCCGTCTATCGCCGGACCGAGCCGATCGGTTGCAGGGAGTTTTCGCATCGGACCGTCGGATGGAGCCGAACGGATGGCGCCCAACACGTCAGGAGCATCCGGCCAGCGACCTGAGCAGACGCGGCCGCATGCGCGTGAGGGCCGTCGCCCGAGCCCCCTCGACGCGGAGAACCCGATGATGCCAGTCATGCCGCCGATCGCCGCGCCCCGCGCGCTCACGACCACGTCCGCCGTGCCTTCCGCGCCGGCGACTCCGGCTGCGCCCTCGGCGGGTGCCGCCAGCTCGGCCGCGAAGTCGTACTTCGCGAACGAGCGCGGCGCGGCCAGCTTCACCGGCGGCGACGGTACGTACTCGGTGCCGCTCGCCGACGGGCGCACGGCGTGGGTGTTCGGCGATTCGTTCGTTGGCGGTGTCCAGCCCGACGGCAGCCGCTCGCATGATCCCACCACGTTCGTGCGCAACTCGATCGTCTTCCAGGACGGCGACGAGTTCCGGCTCGTCACAGGCCGTGAAGACGGCGTCCCCGTGGATGCGGCGCGCCCGCCCGGCATGGCCGAGAACCGCAACGGGCTCGGACCCGACCAGTGGTACTGGCCCGGCCACGGCACCACGCGCGGCAACGCCCTGCACCTGTTCATGAATCGGTTCGACCATCCCGCGGACCGGCCCGACCCGCTCGCGTGGGACTGGCGCTACCACGGCACGGACCTCGCCACGTTCGACGCGAAGACGGGTGCGCTGCGCGCGACGACCAAGGTCTTCGCACCGAGCGACGTGCTCTGGGGAGCAGCCGTACTCGAGAAGGGCGACCACACCTACGTCTACGGTGCCGAGGATGATCCGGCGGCCTCCACCCGGCATGCGCACGTCGCTCGCGTGGCGCGCGACAAGCTGCTCGAGCCCGACGCGTACCGCTTCTGGGACGGCGACGACTGGGTCGCCGACCAGGCCGCCTCCGTGCGCGTGGGTCCGCGCGTGTCACCGCAGTTCGGCGCGTTTCAGGCCAAGGATGGCTCGACGGTGCTCGTCACGCAGGACGGGTTCGAGCACGCGGTGCGCGCCTGGCGCGCCGACTCCCCCGAAGGGCCGTACGACGGCGGCGAGATCGTCGCCGAGATCCCGCACCAGCCGAACGGACGCCACACCTACAACGCCGTCCCACACCCGCACCTGACATCCGACGGCGATCCAGACGGCCTGCTCGTCTCGTTCAACGTCGGTGGCGCCGACTTCATGAACGACCACACCTCGTATCGCCCCGCGTTCGTCGAGGTGCCGGCCGATCGCATTCCTGGTGGCGGGATCGCGCGCACGTAGGTGGCGTGTGCATGAACGCGCAACTGCACCTTAGGTAGGGTGCTGGGGCATGCCTGCTCGACCCAAGATCGACGAGGCAGCCCTGCCGCTCGGGCTGCAGCCACGCACGGTGTTCGTCACCGGCAAGGGCGGCGTGGGCAAGTCCACCGTCAGCGCGGCGCTCGCACTCGCGTGGCGCGATTCTGGGGCACGCACGCTGCTCGTGGAGATCGAGGGACAGTCGAGCGCCGCCGCGATGCTCTCGAACAAGAAGATCGGCTACACAGCCACCCCGCTCGGAGAGCAGCTGTGCGCGCTGCGCATCTCGCTCAACGATGCGCTCAAGGAATACGCGCGCCTCCGCCTCAAGGTCAAGCTCGTCGCCGACCGCCTCGTCAGCAATCCCGTCATCGACCAGTTCGCCCAGGCCGCGCCCGGGTTCCGCGAGCTGCTCGTGCTCGGCAAGCTGTGGGCGCTCGCGAGCGAGACCGACGACCGCGGACGCCCGACCTGGGACGCGATCATCGTCGACTCCCCCGCCACCGGTCACGGACTCGGCCTGCTCGGCATGGCCGGCGTGATCGCCCGCATGTTCCCGGTCGGTCCGATCCACGCGCAGGCCAAGGCGGTCGATGCCTTCGTCAAGGATGCGGATCGCGTGGGCGTGGTGCTCGTCGCGCTTCCCGAGGAGCTTCCCGTAACGGAAACCCTGGAGCTGCACGACGAGCTGCGTTCGCGCAACATCGACGTCGTCGCGTCCGTGCTCAACGGACTGCTCGTGGACCGGTTCAGTGACGCAGAAGCCGCTCGCGCAGCCAAGCTCATCGAGGCCCCCGACGACCTCGACCCCGCTGCGCTCCACGCACTCGAGACCGTGGTGTGGGAGCACATGCGCTGCAGCGACCAGGCAGCCGAGCGCGCACGTTTGGAAGCCGGGCTGAACGTACCGTCGGCCGTGCTGCCGTACATGTTCGCGCCCCAGCTCGGCCGCGACCACATCGCCTCGCTCGCGCGATGGCTGATGCCAGCCGGTCAGGAGCGCCTCAACGACCAGCTCGCCGGCGCCGAGGACGGCCCGGCCGCCGCGGCCGCAGTCCACGCCAGCGAAGCGGGTGAGTCATGACTCCGCCTGCGAACAAGCGTCCGCGCCGCCGGCGCGCGGATGCGCACGAGCTCGGCGAACGCCTCCGCGACCTCGACGTGCTGCTCGTGTGCGGCTCCGGCGGCGTCGGCAAGACGAGCATCGCCGCGACGATCGCGCTCGACGAGGCGATGCGCGGGCGCCGCGTGTGCGTGCTGACGATCGACCCCGCCAAGCGCCTGGCGCAGGCGATGGGTCTCGACCGGCTCGACGATCGCGAGCGCAAGGTGAAACTGCCGGAGGGCGCCGCGGCCGGCGGTTCGCTGCACGGGCTCATGCTCGACCCCAAGACGGCGTTCGATCGGCTCGTGTCGGAAGCCGCCTCCACCGACGAGGAGCGCGAGCGGATCCTCGCCAACCGCGTCTACCAGCAGGTCTCGCAGTCGACGGCCGGCATGCAGGAGTACATGGCGCTCGAGCGTCTCTACGAGCTCGATCGCGGCGGCAAGTACGACCTCATCGTCGTCGACACGCCTCCGGCCTCGCACGCGCGGGAACTGCTCGAGTCGCCGCAGCGCATGCTGCGCTTCCTCAACGGCCGCTCGCTGCGCTGGTTCCTCAAGCCGGGCGCGAAGATGGGCAAGTTCGGGCTCAAGGCGCTCGGCGGCTCAGGCGGTCCGGTCGTCGGCATCCTCGAGAAGATCACCGGCGCACAGATGCTGCGCGACACGACCGAGTTCTTCGAGTCGATCGAAGGCATCGTGGGGCAGGCCTCCGACCGCATCAAGGTCGTCGAGCGCATGTTCGCGAGCCCGAAGACGGGATTCATCGCCGTCACGAGCCCCGAGCGCGAGAGCGTCGAACAGGCCGTCTCGTTCTGGGAGCTGCTCGAGGAACGCAACTTCCGCTTCGTCGGCACCGTCGTGAACCGCATCGAGCCACTCGCCCCCGGCGCGCTGGCGTCGATCGACGAGCTCGACGCGATCGGCGGCATCAGCGAGTCCTTTGCCACGCGCATCGTCGCCGCGCAGATCGACCACTCCGAGCTCGCGGGCCGCGATCGTTCCCGCCTCGACGAGCTCGCGGATGCCACCGGCGACGCGCTCACGATCTCCGTCCCGCGCCTGCCGCGCATCGTCAACGATCTCGACGGTCTGCGCGAACTCGCGCCGTACCTCGCCACCTGAAGCCCGACCCGCACCGCCCGACCTGCCGCACGACCCACCGCACGACGCACGACTTCGTCGACGCAACGTGCACATACGCCAAGCTTCGTCGATGAAGTTCTCGGGAACCGGCAATCCCTCCAACTTCGTCGACGCAACTCGCCCATGGTGCGAGCTTCGTCGTCGAAGTTCGGGAACGGGCCGACGCAACATCCCGCGTGCTGCTTCCGAAGTATCGGCAGGAGCACGCGCCGGATGGGGATCCCGCGCGTGTCGGGGAAGTCGGGAATCGGGGGACGACACATGTCGAACGCAGTCGACGGTCAGCGCGCGCACGCCGGCATGGGTGAGGTCGCGCTCGTCACCGCGGGCGTTGCTGCGGCCCGATCCGCAGGACCGACGATCACCAATCCGGCCGCGAAGCTCAACAAGATGGTCACCGGCCAGACGGCCGTCGTCGGGCTCGTGGCGGGACTCGCCGGAGAGGGTGTCGCCCGCGGACTCGACGCCGCAACGCCGCTTGATCGCATGCAGTCGCATCTGGTGCTCGGCGTTGCCGGAACCGCGGCGATGCTCATCGGCCACCGACTCGATTCCAACACTGCCAAGCTGATCGGCTCGACGGGGCGCGTGCTCGCGGTCACCGGAACCGTCGGCGCAGCGCTCGACGTGGCGCACGCGAAGCTCGACACGGACGGCGACGGACATTTCCTCCCGGCCGTTCCGTGGCAGGCCGAGCTGGCAGTCGGCGGCGCCCTCGTGGGCGGGCTCGGCATCAAGTTCGGTCCGCGAGTCGCGACGATGCTCAGGAACTCCAAGCAGCTCGCCGGCTCCACGGCCCAGGTCGATGCGGCTGGCGCGGCACTCAACGAACTGATCCCGCGCTCGAAGCTGACGCAGGGACCGCAGATCTTCCTCGGCTCTCGTATCGAGCACGGGCATGGCGTGAAGGCAATCCGCACGGTCGTGCCGCACAAGCTCGACGCGCCGGAGCTGCGCGCATCGCTCGGGCTGCCCGCCACCGGGGAGCTGACGAACGACCAGCTCGCCTCGATCGGCATCCGCTCGCTCGAGCAGCAAGGCGCCTTCCTGCTCGACGACACCGGCAAGCCGATGGTCGACGTCATCCTGGAGGGCTCGCCAACCGGCATGGGCGGCCTCAACATCGCGCCGGTGATGATGAGCGAGCAGCTCGCGCGAACCGCGACGATCGATGCGCAGTACGGCGCACGGCCATCCGTGCAGAGCCTCCACAAGGTGGGCGATGCGATCGACCAGTTCGTGGCGGTCTCGCGCGCGACACGCGATCGCGTGGCGCTCATGCCCGAAGGCGCACGACCCCCGCGCTACGGCATCGCGACGAGCCTGGGCGGCCTCCAGTTCGACGAGCTCATCAAGCGCGAAGGCGCGGGCATCATCGACGAGCTCGGTCTCGAGAAGATCGTCACGCTCGGCGCACCGACGAAGCTCTCCAGGCTCGACATCGCCGGGTTGCCGCCCGGCTTCCACATCCGCGCGACGTTCGAGGAGTTCGCGCAGATGAGCGACGAGGCCGTCGCCAGGGCGAAGTTCATCGAGCTCAGGCATCCGGACGACCCGGTGCCGCTGCTGTCCTTCGACCTGCTCTGGCGCCGCCCGGACTGGATGCCCGCCAATCGCGTCTGGGCGCCGGGCGTGTCGTTCGTGCAGCACGCCAGCGACGTCACGACGTCGATCTCGCGCGGCACCGGACCCAAGGTCACGCATGGTGGTCACGAGTACCGCGAGGTGCTCTCCAACGTCGCGTTCGCACGCGCGCTCGGGCTCAAGGCCGACGACGGCTCGGCGTTCACGAAGGAAGCGCTCGAGCTCGCAGGCACCCGTGCGCAGGACACGGCGGTCACCGAGGCCAAGCGCATCCGTGATGCACTCATGGGCACGATCAACGTGACGCAGCCCACGCCAGCACCGGCGTGACCCGCAGTCGGGAAATCGTCAGGCGGATTCGTTCGAGACGATCCCGAGCTGGCGTCGCTCGCGCTCGCCGAGCACGATCGAGTCCGCATACGCCTGCAGGCTCGTGATCGGCAGCTCACCGACGAGCCCGGCTGCAATCGTCGTGCGCAGCGCACTCGCGAGCGTGCGGGTGACGTGCACGGATTCCGCGCCGGGCGGGGTCGCGGTGCGAATCGCATCGGCAGCCGCGTACATCGCGTCGACGAACGCACGCCGCTGCGGAAGGTCCGCGCCGAGCACGACCGCCATCCGCAGCGCGGCCGAGCCGACCTCGCGCTCGCTCGCATAGACCTCCACGAGCATGTCGAACAGCGCGCGCATCGCCGCGAGGCCGTGCGCCGTCGCCGCGAACTGATAGCGCTCGACCGCTCGCGCGAGCGTGCCGTCAGGGTCGGCGGCCAGGCGTCGCACCGCGGTCGGCAGGTGCGACGCGACCGTCGCATCCACCTTGCTCGGCAGGTGCCCGCATCGGCGCGCGGCGATGGCCGGCACCGGCTTGGGTGCGAGCGCTCGCCAGTCGAATCGCTCGAGCACGAGCGGCCCGGCAGTGATCGAGCCGCCCGCGAGCGCACGCACGGCACTCGTGACGTCGACGATCGCGCGCAGCGGATCGATCGCATTCTCGTCTTCGTCGGCCTCGACCTGGCGCTCGAGCTGCAGGATCACGGTCGGCAGTCCGTCACGCGAGCCGTCGCCCCAGTCGAGCTGTGCGGCCTCGGGCCACTCCATCCGGAACCACTCGGGATCGACCGCTCGAACGGTCACACCCGCCGCGAGCTCGAGATCGCCGTAGGGCAGTTTCACGCCCCACAGCGGCGTCACCGCCACATACCGACGAGCGGTGGCGTACAGCGTCCGCTCGAAGCGCAGGTAGTGCTCGAGCAGCGCGGAATCGTCGAGCTCGAAGTCGGGCGTGGCTTCGGCCATCGCCACCAGGAGCGGCTCGAGCAGTTCCCGTCGCGCCACGAGCTGCATGTCGGCGACCGCGTCGGTGCGACCCGCGCGCAGGAAGTCGGTGCAGGCAGGATCGCTCGCGACGGTCCAGGCAGCCTCGTCTGCGGCGTCGAGTTCCCAGATCCGCTCGAGCCGCTCGCGCACGAAGCGCTCGGTCATCGGTCGGTACTCGTAGAACGGCTTGTCATCGCGCAGACGCTGGTGCTCTTCGACGCTGAACGAGATGTCGGCACCGGCGGCGCGATCGGCCGCGAGCAGCTCGAATGCGTCCACGACGAAGCGTCGCAGGGACGAGAACAGGCCCGCATTGCGGATCGGAAGCTGCAGCTGGGAGTCCATTACTCGCGTGTTCGACGCGACGGCGCCCGGACCTGCCCGACGAAGGAGCGCGGGTTTTCGCGCAACGGCGGTGTCGGGTCCAGCACGATGCAGATGACTGCCAGAAATCGCGTAAAAGACCTGTTGCCCGTGTTGATCGTCTTCTTCGTCGTGGCGTCGTTCGGCACGATCGTATTCATCGAATACGTCGCGCACGATCCGATCGTCGTTCCGGCACCGGAGAAGTCGTCACCCAGGGACGCGCCGCACCCGGTGCCGTTCGTTCCGCGGCGCCGAGCGTGACCTGGGCGCGGTCGATTCCTAGAAGGGGATCGGCTCGGTCCGCTTGAGCTCTTCGAGCAGGTTCCTGGCAATGACGAGGCGCTGCACCTGGTTGGTGCCCTCATAGATCTGGGTGATCTTCGCGTCGCGCATCATGCGCTCGACCGGGTACTCCTGGATGTAGCCGTAGCCGCCGAGCAGCTGCACGGCATCGGTCGAGACATCCATCGCCACGTCCGTGCAGATGAGCTTGGCCATCGCGCTGTAGCGCGTCAGCGTCGGCTGGGGCACCGCGCTGCCGGCATCGATCATGTGACCGGCTCGGTACAGCAGCTCGCGTGCTGCCGCCGTGCGCGTTTCCATGTCGGCAAGCATCCACTGCAGGCCCTGCTGGTGCGCGATTGGCTTGCCGAACTGCTCGCGCTCGAGCAGGTACTTGCCGGCGTACTCGATCGCGCCCCCTGCGATGCCCAGACCCTGCGCCGCGACGCCCGGGCGGGAGCGATCGAGCACCTGCATCGCGAGCGTGAAGCCGGTGCCTTCCTCGCCGAGGATGTTCTCAGCCGGGATCCGGCAGTCGTCGAAGAACAGCTCGCCGGTCGTCGAGCCCTTGATGCCCATCTTCTTCTCGTACTTGCCCACCGAGAAGCCTGGCGCGTCGGCGGGCACGATGAACGCCGAGATGCCCTTGTGTCCGACATCCTGCTGCGTCTTGGCGAACACGACGTACACGGTCGCGACGCCCGCGTTGGTGATGAAGCGCTTGCCGCCGTTGAGCACGTACTCGTCGCCGTCACGCACCGCGGTGGTGCGCATGCCGGCGCTGTCGGAGCCGCTCTCGGGCTCGGTCAGTCCGTACGCCGCGAGCCACTCGCCGCTCGCGAGCTTGGGCAGCCATGCGTCCTTCTGCGCGTCGGTGCCGGCGAGCTTGATCGGCAGCGACCCGAGCTCCTGCACGGCAAGCAGCAGGCCGCTCGTCGCGCAGACCTTGGAGATCTCCTCGATCGCCATGATGAGCGCCAGTGCGCCGGTACCGGTGCCGCCATGCTCTTCCGAGAACGGCAGACCGAACAGGCCCTGCTCCATGAAGATCTCGCGGATGTCCTGCGGGAACTCGCCGGCTGCGTCGATGTCGTGCGCGCGGGGGGCGACGAACTGGCGCGCGACGCCGCGAGCGTGCTCGCGGATCTCGGTGTGGGTGTCGGTGAGACCCCAGTAGTTGGCGGCGGTGTCGACTGCGGACATCGGCAGCTCTCCAGCTCGGCGGTGCGCATCGAGGGTACCTCGCGCGCACGCGTGTGTGCGATCGAGACCATCCTACGGCGCAGCGCCTGGAACGTGTGCGCGGCGCGGCCGGCAGGGTCCCGGCCGCCCACGGCGCCCTTCTCGGCCAATGCATCGCCCGTCGATCCCGAATCATTCGAAGATCGTCGAACCTGTGCGTGACGTCGACAACCGGTCGATGACCGCTGACATGCCCGTCGTGGTGGGGGCGCCCCGCGTCGTTCGTCAGCCGCGCGGGACGATGTACTCGCGCTCCTCGACGAGGCGGCCGTCAGCGATGCGCATGACAGTGACCATCGAGAAGTGGAGCGGTTCGCCGCTCTCGGCGTACGTGCCCTCGGCAGTCGCCTCGACCATCGCGGTGTCGCCCTGCACGAGCACCGTGTGCGGTCGATATTCGAGGTGCGAGGTCGACTCCACGAAGCGCTGCCATTCGGCGACGTAGGAGTCCGAGCCGTCGATGCGATCGCGCGTTCCGGGACGCCAGTAGATGATCTCGGGCGCGACACACGCGGCGAGGGCGGTCCAGTCGCGCGCGGCGATGGAGTTGATGACCTGCCCCACGACGTGGCGCGTCATCATGTCGACGGAAGTGTCGTTCGGATTCATGGCCATGGTGGGCACGGGGAGAATTGTACCGTTTGCGTCCCCTGCAGCGTGCAGTTCAGCTCGCCACGAGCACCTGACGGGGCAGCGCGGGCAGCGCCTCGACCCCGGTTTCGGTGACGATGAACGCATCCTCGATGCCGACCGCCGCGCGGCCCGGGAACACCAGCTTGGGTTCGAGCGCAAAGACCATGCCGACCTCGAGCGGATCGTCGAATCCCCGCGCCAGGAACGGATATTCGTCCACCTCCAGACCGATTCCGTGTCCCACGAAGCGAGCCTGGTCGGGCGCGACGCCCATGAAATTCGCCGCGTGGCCGGACTGATCGGCCAGGTCGAGCGCCTGCTGGTACAGCGCGCTCGGCGCCACCCCCGGCCTGGCGGAAGCCGATACCTGCTCGAGCACGTCCACGCACCAGGCCTGCGCGGCGAGCAGGTCCTCGTCGATCGCGTCCAGGCCGCCGACCGCGACGACGCGCGTGCAGTCGGACAGGTAGCCGTTGTAGCAGCCCATCAGGTCGAGCACGAGCAGGTCGCCCGCGCGCAGCTCCTGCAGCGACGGGCCCTTGCCTGCGGGCGGATACAGGCCTGAACCGCCGAGCGGAGCGTCGAGCGCGGCGGGGAGCGCGGCGTTGGCTGCGGCGCACACCTGCCCGAAGAACATCTCGCCACCGAAGCGACGCATGCGCATGATTCCCTGATGTCCGGCGCCGCGCAGGCAGCCTTCGGCCAGGCGTGCCGCGTCGAGTTCGGTGTGGCCCGGCACGACCTGGTAGGCGACGGTGTGCATCGCTTCCTTCACCTGCTCGGCTGCGACGCGGTGGTTTCCGAGCTCCCACTCGCTCTTGATCGCGCGCACGCCGCGCAGGTGATGGGTGAGGTCGACGAACGCCGCGTCGGGCAGCGCGGCCGCGAGCTTGAGGTAGTCGGCGGCGGGCACAACGTCGAGCGCGATCGCGATGCGTCCACTCGCGACGCCCATCGCACCGAGTTCGGCGACGAGCTGCTTGACGGCGACCATCCGCTCGACCTGCCAGCACGTCTCCGCCTGCACGCGGGCGGCGGCGCGGCGCGCGAGCACCTTCACGTCGCCGGACGCGGGCACGAGCACCCACCCGTCCAGGATCGAACCGCTCACGTAGCCGACGTCCGCGTTCGCCTGCACGATCGCCACGTCGATGTCGGCTGCGACGAGTCGCGCCTGCAGCGCGGCGGCGCGTCGCCGGAGCTCGTCGTGCGGCACGAGATAGCGGAAGGTCGGCAGGTCCTCGGGGCGGATCTGCTGCTCGGCGGTGGCGGCGTCGGTCGTCATGCCATGAGCCTACTCCCGCACCCGCGTAGGATCACCCGCATGATCCTCGACAACGCGAACGTACTGACCATGGATGCCGCGTTGCCGCGCGCGAAGGCGATCGCGATTGCAGGTGGGCGCATCCTCGGCGGCGTCGATTCGCGCGAGGACGCGATCGCCTCGCATGCGCACGAGCGCATCGACCTCAAGGGCCTGACGGTCGTGCCGGGATTCGTGGAGGCCCATTGCCACTTCCGCGCGTGGGCGCTGCAGCGCCATCGCCTGCAGCTCGAGGCAGCACCGACCCTGGACGGGCTGCTCGACCGCGTGCGCGCACATGCGACAGCACCCGCCGTCGACGAGGACCTGCCCGGCCCGCCGCGGCGCATCGAACCGCGCGAGAGCGACGAGTGGATCCTCGGCGGCGGCTGGAGCAACGAACTGCTGGCAGCCGGCACGCCCGTGGCGACCCTGCTCGACGACGCCGCGTCTGGACGCCCGGCTGCGCTGCATTCGCGCGACGGTCACGCGCTGTGGACCACGCCGCGCGCGCTCGAGCGCCTCGGCATGTCGCTCGAGCAGCTGGAGGTGCCGGGCGGGGTCGTCGAACGCGATGCGTCCGGCGCGTTCAGCGGCGTGCTGCGCGAGGAGTCGGCATGGATCGTCCGGCGCGCACTGCCCGACGACGACCTCGACATGAAGGTGCTTGCAACCGCGATGCGCGAGGCAGCGCGCCGCGGCGTGACGAGCCTGCACGACATGGACGGTGCGGTCGCGCTGCGTTCGTGGCGACGCATCGAAGACGAACGTGGCCTCGCGCTGCGGGTGTGGGTGCACCTGCTCGCCGCCGACCTGCCGCACATCGAGGCCCTCGGCCTCGGCGCCGGGTGGGGCTCCGACCGGCTCGCGATCGGCGCACTCAAGCTCTACGCCGACGGCACGCTCGGCTCCGGCACCGCGCTCGTGCACGAGACGGAGCTGCCCCGCCACGGCGAGCAGCCGCGTGAGGGCATCGCGATCGTGCCGGTACCCGAGCTGCGCAGCCTTGCGCGCCGCGCCGGCGCTGCCGGCCTGCCGCTCGCAGTCCACGCGATCGGCGACCGCGCATTCAGCGACGTGCTCGACGCGCTGGAAGCCACGCGCGAGCACTGGGACCAGTTGCCGATGCGCCCCCGCATCGAGCACGCACAGCTGGTGCGGACCGAGGACCTCGTCCGCGCCACAGAGCTCGGTGTTGCCCTGTCGGTGCAGCCGAGCATGCTCGTGAGCGATCGTGACGAGGCCGACGCACGCTGGGGCGACCGCACGGCGCGCGCCTATGCCTACCGCGCAATGGTGGATGCCGGCTGTGGGATCCTGCTCGGCTCCGATGCCCCGATCGAGGACCTGCGCCCGCTCGCCGCGCTGCATGCCGCGACGGTTCGCGACGGCGGCGCGCACGAACTCGATGCCGCGCGCGGCCCGTGGCATCCCGAGCAGGCGCTCGACACGGAGACCGCGCTGCTGGCGTCGACCGCATGGCCGGCTGATGCAACGGGCGTCGGGCATCGCCTGGGCCGGCTCGTGCCCGGGCGCGAGGCGGACCTGGTCGTGCTGTCTGCCGATCCGCTCAGCACGCCGTTCGCGGACATCGAGGTCGTCGCCACCATGGTCGGGGGTCGCTGGACGTACGGCGCCGCGAACCTCGGCGTGCGCTGACGTTCCGGGATCCGGAGCGGTTCGCGCCGTTATCGGACTCGCGTGCAGACGAATCCGGCACCTCGGGCTATATTGGACGTCTCGTGACAAGCCAGACCGAACAAGCCGCCTCGCTCGAAGCAGACGACCGTCCACAGCACGGTCCCAAGCTCGCGCCCGCCCAATGCGCGGTCGCGACGTGCGCGGAGCTCGTGAGCGGCAAGTGGACACTGCTGGTGATCCGCGACCTGGCTACCGGCCCCAAGTCCTACAGCGACCTGGAATCGTCGCTTGCCGGTATCAGCCCTCGCACGCTCTGCGAGCGCCTCAAGCAGCTCGCCGCATCGGGAATGGTCTCGCGCACGCGCATCAAGGGCCTGCCGCCGCGCACGATGTACGAGCTCACCGAGCGCGGCTTCGAGCTCGCGCCGATCATCGAGACGATGCGTTCCGTCGGCGAGGCGCTCATGCGCTCGGAGCCCGATCCTGCTGCTGCGGAAGCTGCGCAGGCGATCGACGACTGCTGCGAGTGACGCCGATCAGCTCTTGGGACGACGCCGTCGTCGCTTGACGCGCGCGGTCGTCTTCGGCGGTCGCTTCCGCCGCGTCGCGCGCTTTCGCGGTGCCGCGTCCTTGAATGCCGCCGCAGCCGCGACGAGCTCCGCCGCCGGCTGCTCGTCGAACAGCGGACCGCCGACGCACACCGCGCAGCGACCGCACTCGGCGGCCTCGGGATCGTCGAGCTCCGCCGCCACGAACGCCATCAGGCAGCGCTCCCCGCGCGAATAGCCGAGCATGCGCTCGTATTCGGCGTGGCGTCGCACGACGAGCTCGGCCATGCGTCCCTCGTCGACCTGGAAGTCGACTCCGGTGGCGTACCAGCTCGAGCCGCGCTTGGTGACGGGCGGATCGACCTCCACCGCGAGCTGGCCGAGCACCTTTTCGGTGAGCGCGCGACCGATGCCGATGTTCTTGGCAAGCGTCGTGACGCCCATGCCCTTCGGCGCGGCAAGACGCAGCCCGCTCAGGACGGCTTCGTAGGCGCCGACGGGCGGAAACGCCTGCCCGATGAAGTAGTCGGTGATGCGCCGGTCGCCGTCGCCGTGCAGCAGTACACCGTATGCGTCGTCGACCGCGCGACCCGCACGCCCGACCTGCTGGTAGTAGTGGATGAGCGACTGCGGCAGCTGGAAGTGGACGACGAACGCCAGATCCGGCTTGTCGAAGCCCATGCCGAGCGCGGGCGTGGCGACGACCGCCTTGATGTCGTTGGCAAGCAGCCTTCGCTCGATCTCGAGCTTGTGCGCTTCCTCGCCGCCGCCCTGTCCGCCGCCGGTGTACGGCTGCGCGTCAACGCCCTGTGATGTCAGGAATGCCGCGACGCGCTTCGCGTGCGCTTTCGTGAGGACATAGATGATGCCGCTGCCGTTGATCTGCGGCAGCGTCTGCGCGAGCCACGCCATGCGCTCGTCTTCGCCGCGCAGGTGGATCGCCTGCAGCTTGAGGCTCGCGCGCGAGAGTGGACCGCGCATCACCTCCACGCTGCCGCCGAGCTGGTCGACGACGTCCTGGACGACGGCGTCGTTGGCGGTTGCGGTGGTCGCGAGGATCGCGACGTCGTCGCCCAGTCGCGGCAGCACCGACTTGATGCGGCGATAGTCGGGGCGGAAGTCGTGGCCCCAGTCGCTGATGCAGTGCGCTTCGTCGACGACGAACAGGCCGATGTCGTCGAGCAGCGGTTCGAGCACGCGTTCGACGAATCCGGAGTTGGCGAGCCGCTCGGGCGAGACCAGCAGCAGGTCGACCTCGTCATTGCTCATCGATTCGACGATGGCGTCCCACTCGTCGGTGTTCGTGGAGTCGATGCGTACGGCGCGCACGCCCAGTCGCTCGGCTGCGCGCACCTGGTCGCGCATGAGCGCGAGCAGTGGCGAGACGAGCACGGTCGGGCCGGCGCCGCGCTCGCGCAGCAGCTTGGTCGTGAGGAAGTACACCGAGCTCTTGCCCCACCCGGTGCGCTGCACGACGAGCAGGTGGGCGCGACGGTCGACGAGTGCGGTGATCGCCTCGAGCTGGCCATCGCGGAAATCCGCATCAGGTCCGAGCGAGCCGCGCAGCAGCTCACGTGCGCGTGATTCGATGTCGACATCGAGCGGCGTCGCGCCATCGGGATCCGGTTCGAGTGTCAGCTGGTCGGTCACCACTGCACGGTATCAGCACGGCCGGGCGGCGGGACGAGTGTTCGCCAACGGCACGCTCGCCTGCCGTTGATCAACACTCCCTCGGGCATCTCGCGGCGAGTGTCCACGAACGGCATGCCGGGATGTCGCTGATCAACACTGGCGACGGAGCCGCGGCGGCGCAGCGCGGGGTGACTCCGCACAGCGTGGCGAATCGCGGCGAATCGTCAGGCGGCGTTGTGGCCGGGCAGGTCAGGCGAGATGCCTGGCTGCGGGCGCGGCTGCTGCGGACCTGCAGGATGTCCCTGCTGCGGCTGACCCTGCGGATGCCCCTGCTGGGGCTGCTGCGGTTGCTGCGGCTGGCCGGTCGGCGCGCCGGTCGGGAACGAGACCGTCCCAGGCGCAGCCCCGCCGATGTTCGGCAGGAACTCCTGTGCGGGCGCGCCGGCGAGCGCGGCTGGATCGAAGGTGGGTGCAGCGGGCGTCGGCGCTGCCATCGGAATCGGCACCGGGACGGGTACCGCGCCGCGACCGTGACGCAGTGCGTCGTGGCTGAGCTCGTCGTTCGCCGTCTGCTGCGAACCGGCTGCTGCGCGGCGCAGGTCGCGATCGATGCGGACGTTGTTGGCCTCGAGCAGCAGCGAGAAGTTCTGCTTCGACGATGCGTGCATCATCGCTTCCTCGATCGTGACGGCCTGGTCGAGCACGAGCTGCAGCAGCGACTGGTCGAAGGACTGCATGCCGTAGTAGGCGCCCTCGGCGATCGCGTCGTGGATCGTGCCGGTCTCGTCGGGATTCTCGATCGCATCCGCGATGCGGCTCGTGCCGACCATCACTTCGATCGCCGGGACGCGCGAACGGCCGTCCGCGGTCTTGATGAGTCGCTGGCTGACGATGCCGCGCAGCGTGCCTGCGAGCATCGATCGCGCCTGTCGTTCGAGCGCGGCCGGGAAGAAGTCGAGCACGCGATAGATCGTTTCCATCACGTCGATCGTGTGGAGCGTGGAGAAGACGAGGTGGCCGGTTTCCGCGGCGCTCAGTGCGGCGCGGACGGTTTCCTCGTCGCGCATCTCGCCGATGAGGATGACGTCGGGATCCTGGCGCAGCGCGCGGCGCAGGGCACCGGAGAACGAGCCGGTGTCGACACCGATCTCGCGCTGGTTGATGAGCGAGCGCTTGTCGCGATGCACCATCTCGATCGGGTCCTCGACCGTCACGACGTGCTTGGCGGAGTGCTCGTTGATGTGGTCGATCATCGCGGCGAGCGATGTGGACTTGCCCGAACCGGTGGCACCGGTGACGAGCACCAGACCGCGAGATTCCATGGCGAGCCGCTCGATGACGGGCGGCAGGTTGAGCGTACTGAGCGCCGGCACTTCATCGGGGATGACTCGCAGGGCGATCGAGATCTCACCGCGCTGGCGGAACACGTTGACTCGGAACCGAGCGCAGCTGCGCAGCTCGTAGGACAGGTCGGTCTCGCCGACCTGCTCGAACTCGTGCAGTCGATTCGGCGCGTGGCGGGTGAGCTCGCGGACGATCATGTCCATCTCGTCCGGTCCGACCGAGTACATCCCGGGGATCGGGGTGAGCTCGCCGTTGAGGCGAAGGTACGGCGGAGAGCTGGCCTTCATGTGAAGATCGCTCGCGCCGAGCGTCGACACCTGACGCATGCAGTAATGCAGCGTCTGGACCGGATCTCCTGATGGTGCTGCGCTTCGAGCTGCGCTCACGTGTCTACGTCCTGATTCCGAGTGGGCGTCGGCAGCTCTGCATCGGCATGCGCCCGTCCCGAACTTGAGTCGAACTGCTCGTGCGCGTTGCGCTGCAAACGAGGGTGCTCAGCCGAACCAGGAGCGGTTGGCACGCATCGAGGCCCGAACGCCGTCGCGGAACGCTGCCGGGCTGGTCCGAAGTGCGCGCCGTACCGCGACGCGAGGCGCGACGCCGTCGCCCAGCAGGGAATAGAAGCGAACTGCGTTCGCGTGCCCGTACTCGGACTCGATGTGGTCGGCCACGAGCATGCCGAGTCGGTAGCCCACGGGTCCGTCGAGGTCTTCGAAGGCGTCCGCCTCGAAGAGGAGCGTGTCCAGGTCGACCGTCCCGGATTCGACCATCGCGACGGCCGGCCCGTTCTCGATGTAGTAGCTGCCCGTGGCGACGACCTCGTGGTTGCCTTCCCATTCGGCGAGCCCCTCGAGGTAGAGCTCGTACCCGTATGCGCGTCCAAGCTTGGAGGTCGCCAGGTGCGTCAGCTCGTGTCGCAGCAGGTCGCGCTGCCCAAACCACGTGTCGGAGCGGAAATTCGGGAGCAGGATCGCCATGTGGCGATCGTCGTAGGCGGTACCGATCGCGTCGCTCGGCATGGCTGCCGTGTCGAAGACGCGGCTGACGCGCGCACGTGACGGCACGAGCGCGACGAACGCCGCGCGACCCGCCGATAGGCCTCGGTATCGTCGGCGAACGTCGGCGTGCAGTTCGTGGACGGTCGCGGCGACGTCGCGTGCGATCCACGCATCCGCCGCCGGGGCGACGACACCGACGTTGCCGCGCCGCACGTACACCACATCGCCCGCGAGTCCGAGCAGTCCGCCGCGCTCGAGCGTGACGCGCTCGACATGCCAGCGCGTCACGATGCCGCTGCCTGCTTCGCCCCACGGACGCACGTCGAACGCGACTTCGCTCGTCGGCGTTGCGAATTCGGGTGCATCCCCGGCGATCGGTCGCACGTCGACGATCACTTCCACCCGCCACGGATCGAGCGGCTCGTCAGGCGTGCGCACGAACGCCTCGACCTTGAGCTCGGCCCGTGGAATGCCGTCGAGCGCTCGCCTGACTCCATTCACGCCGGCTGCGCCACGCATCGATGCAAGCGTCCGGGGCAGGCGAGCCGCAGACTGGCTGCCGGCAAGGCCGCGGACCGCTGCGAGCACGTCGCGTTCCAGTCGCGCCTCGTTGATGCCGAGCATCGCCTCGCCGCTGACGAGGTCGCGTGCGGAGAACTGCTGGACGTCGATGTCATAGGGCTCGTCGGAGCCGAGACCAGGCAGTGCGGGCAGCGCAGCCGAGGTATCGAGGGTCGTCGCCGTCGCGGCGACCCCGACGGTCGCGATGACGAGCACGACGAGGACATACAACCTGCGTGGGTCGACAAGCATCCCGAGCAATGTCGACCAAGCTGCACGAAATCTTGATCACACGCGTCAACTTGATGATTCGATCGGAGCAACGACGAGGCCCGGACCTGACTGGTCCGGGCCTCGCGTGACCTTCGTCGCGTCGTGCGTGGCTCAGGCCGCGAACTCGCGCAGCGCCTGCGCCTCACCGAGCGCTTCCAGCTTGCGAAGCGCCTGGTTCTCGATCTGGCGGATCCGCTCGCGGGTGACGCCGAACTCGCGTCCAACCTCGTCCAGCGTGCGGGGATGCTCGCCGCCCAGGCCGTAGCGCAGCTCAAGCACCCGACGCTCACGCTGGCTCAGGCTCAGCAGCACGCGGCGCAACGTCTCGGCGCGTGCGTCGTCGGCTGCGTGATCCTCGGGTGCGGGCGCGGTGTTGTCCGCCACGAACTGGCCGAACTCCGAGTCCTCGTCGTCGCCCACCGGGCGGTCGAGGCTCATCGGTGCCTGCATCGAGTGCTTGATCTGCTCGACCTCGTCGAGCGGCATCTCCAGCTCGGTGGCGATCTCCGCAAGCGTGGGCTCGCGACCGAGCTCCGCGACGAGGCGGCGCTCCGTGCGACCGATGCGGTTCACCTTCTCGACGACGTGCACGGGCATGCGGATCGTCCGACCCTTGTCCGCGAGCGCGCGGGCAACGGCCTGGCGGATCCACCACGTCGCGTACGTCGAGAACTTGAAGCCCTTGCGCCAGTCGAACTTCTCGACCGCTCGCACGAGTCCGATCGTGCCCTCCTGGATGAGGTCGAGGAACCCGAGCCCCTGTCCACGGTAGTGCTTGGCGATCGAGACGACGAGACGAAGGTTCGCCTCGATCATCTGCTGCTTCGCGACGTCACTGCCCGCCTCGTACGCCTGCGCGAGCTCGACCTCCTGCTTGGCCGTCAGGAGCGGCACGCGGCCGATCTCCTTGAGGTACATCTGCAGGGAGTCGGTCGTCTGCGGCTTGACGGTCGCGCGAGCACGCGCAAGCGCCTTGGTGAGCGTGTCCTGCGGCGCGGGGCGCGCAGGCTCAAGCTCCGTCTCACCGACGTCGTTGACTTCGATGCCGCGCTCTTCGACGAGGGCGACGAGCTGTGCAAGCTGGTCGTCGTTCAGCTCATTGTCCTGAGCGAATCGAAGCAGGTCGGGGTGTGCGATGCCGGCTTCGATCGCCGCGGGGTCCGCGTCAATGCGTGCCAGATACTCCTGGACCTCTTCAAGCTCTGCTGCGTTCACAAGCATGGTGCTGCTCACGTGGTCTTCGTGCCTCCTGGGGCCGGGGCGCGCTTCCTTCGCACTCATGCCAGCCCTCGTGTTTGGGGTGCGCGATTCTTGGCGCACCCAATAACTATACCCGGCATTGCCTCGTAACTACACCTGTTGAAGTTACGTGGCTTGCAGGATCATACAGGTTCGTGATTCGTCACTCACATTCGGCGGCGCAGAACTGCGAGAAACTATCGTTGCTCCAGCCACCACTATCGGTTGTTTCGGCGGAAACTCAAGCGGGACTTCGATCATTCGCCCCGACGGGGCTCGAACCGAACGAATTCCTTATTCGTTATAGCGTGCGATTTCGATGACGCAACCCTGTATCCCGCAGGGCCCCACCCGGTTCACGACCCCGCACCAGCCAGATACGTTCAGCTGCAGAGTTCGGATTCGATCGGGACCGCGAGCCGACGGGTGCCGGCATCGACGCTCGTCCTTGTGCTCGTCTGGAGCGCGGTGCAACCTGCGGCGCGCTCACCACCGCCCCACAGCTCCGCGAGCGTGGCCATGAGCCGCGCTCGATCGCGAACGGCAGCGGGCTCCCGGCCGCGTGCGATCGCATCGAGTCGATCGACGACGGCGTCCGGATCATCCTTGTCGAAGCCCGCTGCTACGACCGCCACCCCGGTCAGGCCACGCGAGCCGGCGAGCGCCTCGGACCGCGTCCGAACCTCGAGCGCGTCCCCGCGCTGGACCGCTCCGAGCAGAGCACGAACCTGCGCGCGATCGCCGGCGGGCACCTCGTTCGGCGCGACGAGCACCGGCAGGTCCCCCTTGAAGGCATCCGGATGCAGCAGGTCGTTCGCGAGCCGCGCCATACGCAGCGACGTGGGATCGGCCGCCGCGTGACCGAGCCGCACGGCGTCACGCAGCGACTGGCGCGATGCACGCGGATCTTCGAGCAGCGACTGCACCAGCCCCAGGTGCAGCGCGGCCAGCGCGCTGTCGGGGTATTCCCGAACCAGCTGGCGAAGATCGCGTTCGACGGAGACCGGGCCGGTCGAGCGCCAGCGCGACAGCACGAGCCCGACCTGACCCGCGACGCCATCCTGGTCTTCGGCGACGACGTTGGTGAACTCGCTGCGTGCCCCGTCCAGGTCGCCCGAAGCGAGCTGGACGGCCGCCTTCGCGAGCGGCGAGTCGTCCGGTGTGTCGCTCGGCAACGCGAGCGGTGGCGGCTGCTTCGGAAATCCAGCGTCGGCTGGCTTGGGCGACGGACCCACCATCGCGACGGCGACGAGCACGAGCAGTGCGGCGGCGAAGACCGAGGCGCCGAGCCGGACCGCGGGTCGGGAGCGCCAGCTCCGATTCGCGGTGGGATCGGGCGACGGCGCGTCGGATTCCCGCGGCATGTCGCGATCCGGGGTCGGCGTGTGCACGGCGTCGTCCATCGGGTCGATCGTATCGTGCCGGTCGCGTCGTCGCGGAGCGTGTCTCGTGCGTGGGCGCTCGTGCAGGCGAGTGTGCATGCGCTGGTGGGGTCAAGCCCGCTCGCGCCCGTGCCGATGCACGCATGGAAGGCGCGCAGGCGCCCGTGACCATGCTCGATCCACGCCCACGAACCCACGCCCACCGCCGCTTCCTGCCGGCACTGCTCGTTGCGCTCGGCGCGACGGCTGCGCTGTGCGCGCCGCTGGCGGTTGCAAAGACCGTCGAGTTTCGCTCGACCGCGCCGTCGCGCATCGACCTGGGCCTGCCGCAACCCAAGCTCGGCGTGACCGGCAAGGTCAAGTTCTCCTACGACGCGGCCGACCGCAAGGCCATCGCGGCGGCGAAGAAGTCCCAGGAACTGCTCGGCCAGGCCAGCGAGCGCAGCGATGCGGCGGCTCGAGCCGATCGCCGGATCGCCGCGATCGAGCAGCTGCTCGCGGACGTGCAGGGCGACAAGGACCGGCTCGAAGCGATCATCCATGAACGGCTCGTCGAGCAGTACAAGGAAGGCGACGACGCCAACCTGCGCTTCCTGCTGAGCGGCTCCGGGCTGTCCGACCTCGTGGCTCGTGGTCGGGTGCTCGATGCGCAGTCCGCCCAGGACCGCCGCGCGATCGACGAGTACGAGATCACCGTCGCTCGCGTCGAGCAGTACAAGGCCGTCCTGGAAGAGCTGCGCGACATCAACGGCGACCAGGCCCGCAGCCTGCAGGATCGCGCCGACCGTCTCGACCAGGTGCTCGTCGCCGCAAAGGTCGGACATGACGAGGCGCCCGAAGCGACGACCGGCAAGAACGCGCCCAAGGGCGTGAAGGGCACGTGGTACGTCATGGACGGTGCGTTCACCGCGCAGCTGTTCATGCCGAATGCCGGTTCCGGCTACGACGGCGGCTCCCGCTCACCGGCTCGCGCCGCAACACCGCAGCAGATCCAGATGGTGCTCACCGACAAGCGCGTCGACCTGGATGCATCCGGCTACCAGGACGTGCTCACCGGCCAGATCGACGGCCGCATCCTCGACTCGATGCTCGCTGCGGCCCAGCAGTTCGGCTACATCAAGATCACGTCGCTCAAGCGTGACCACGGCACGTACACGTCGAGCGGCAACGTCTCGGCGCACGCGTACGGCTGCGCGATGGACATCGGCACGATCGGCTCCACCTACATCACCGGCGGGGCGCAGACGCCGGGCGGCGAGGTGAACCAGGCAGTGCTGTTCTTCGCTGGTCTCGGCGCGGCGACCGGCAAGCCCGATCTCGCCCCGCACCAGGTCATCTCGCTGTTCGACCTCGGTGGTGCGACGCTCGCCATGGGCGACCATGACGACCACATCCACGTCGGCTACAGCTGCTAGCTCGAAGGCGCGAGTGCCTCAGCGAGCGCGATGAGGATCCCCTCGGGACCGCGCACGTAGCAGAGCCGATACGCATCCACGTACCGAACCACCTCGGCGCTCACGAGCTGCGCGCCGTGCTCGAGCAGCCGCGTGAGCGTCTCGTCGATGTCGTCGACGCGGAACATCACGCGCAGGTAGCCCAGCGAATTGACCGGCGCGCTCCGATGGTCGGCGACCACCTCGGGCTCGAGAAAGCGCGAGAGCTCGATGCGACCGCCGCCGTCCGGCGCGCGCAGCATGGCGATCTCGACGCGCTGGTCGCCGAGCCCCGTCACGCGCCCCGCCCACTCGCCTTCCACCATGCCTCGGCCTTCGAGCTCGAGGCCGAGCTGGAGAAAGAACTCGATCGCCGCGTCGAGATCCTCGACGACGATGCCGACGTTGTCCATGCTGAGCGCCATGCTGCGAACCTACAGATCCGCAACCCCCTTGCCACTCGCACGCTATAGAGATCGATGACGAACACGCCGACACGTCCGAGGCGCCCGGTCGATGAACCGACCGACGCGGAGCTCATGCACCGCTCGCTCGACGACGCAGCGGCCTTCGACGCAGTATTCACGCGCCACGTGGGCGCGATCTTCGCGTTCGCATGCGCGCGCGTGGGTCCCACCCACGCGGAGGACGTCGCATCGGAAACGTTTGCATCGGCCTTCCGGTCGCGACGCGCGTTCGACCCGGCGGCATCGAGCGCTCGGCCGTGGCTGTTCGGCATCGCCGCCAACACGCTGCGCCGCCACGCCGAGCATGAGACCCGCTGGCTGCACAAGCCGCGACTGGAACCCGTGACACGCGCAGGAGATGACGAATCCCTCGCCGACAACCGCATCGATGCGCAGCGTCTCGCACCGCGGCTTGCGCGCGCCTTGGCGGAGCTGAATCCCGGCGAGCGTGACGTGCTCCTGCTGCACGTGCTCGCCGACATGACGCACGAGCAGATCGCTCAGGCGCTCAGCATCAGACGCGGCACCGCCAAGTCCCGCCTCAGTCGCGGGCGCGAACGACTTCGAGCAACGCTCGGCCCATTCCACGACGACCCGCAAGGCGGGTGACTGACATGCAGCACGACACCCCTGACATCGACACGACGACACTGCTCGAGGAGCTCGCACCCATGCCCGACGCGGTCGAACGCATGCGCGCGCGCATGCACGCTTCCATGGCCCTCGGTGCGGATGCCCCCCTCGCCGCGCGACGTCGCGGATCCCACGGTCGCCGACTGGCGCTGGCGCTGGCTGGTGCCGCCGCGATCGCGCTGGCGGTGGCGCTCTCGCCGTTCAGTCAGGATGCGACCGAAGGCCCGTCCGTGCTCGCACCGACCACCGCCGAAGCCGCCCTGGAACAGGCTGCCGATGCCGCGGGCTCGGTCCCATGGTCGCCGCTCGCCGATGGCGAGTATCACCACACGATGACGACCACGTTCACCCCCGATATCCCGACCCGAAAGAACGACCCTCGGAAGAAGATCGACCGGATGTTCTCGTTCGCGGCTCCGAGCTCGGACGAGGCATGGCTCGATGCGGATGGTCGTGGCATCGAGCTCCGGGCCATGGGTGGAAACGGCGACCCGGACATGTACCCGGTCGTGCATTCCGGTGGGTTCGGAAGCCAGCCGACCTTCGGTCGTCAATATCCAGTGCGAGACTCCGTGGACGTCGAGACGAGCCTCCGCCTTGCGGACATGGTCGGCGTCCAGGCCTGGCGACGCGGATCACCCAGTGCAACCGCCGCGAACTGGTACCGGACGCCACGCGGATACGGGCGTCGAACGCACCAGACCCAAGACGGCAGCCGCTTCCCGGGCGGCAACTTCGGCGCCTGGCTGCAGATCACCAACTGGAAGGCGACCAAGGAGCAGATCGATCGCGTCAATGGCGCATCCGACGAGGATCGCGCGGCTGCGATACAGCGACTGCTTGAAGACGTCCCACAGGGCCACGGCGGCTTCACGGTACCGCCTCAGGGAAAGTACGGCGTCACCATGGCGCAGGTCGCCGAGGAGCAGCGAACCATCCGAGCGGTCGACCTGCTGGGCTCGGCTCCATTGTCGCCTGACGTTCGTCGCGGCCTGTTCACGTGGCTGTCGCAGCGGTCGATGGCGAAGCTCGCGGGACCGGCTGAAGACCAACTCGGACGAGCCGGCACCGAAGTGGTGATGGAGCGCATCAACGATCGGATAGCGCCCCCGGTCACCGTCACGATCGACCAGCTCCGCGACGAGTACGGCGGTCCAGGCGGGCAGCGACCAGCGGGTGCGGTGCGAGGCCCCGCCGTGATTCGCGTCAAGCGCGATCACCAGTATCGGCGCTGGTACATGAGCATCATCTTCGACGAGGCGTCTGGCGAACTGCTGCAGCACGTGACCTACGCTCGGCAGGAAACCACGGCGCAGCGACCTCGCCTGCAGCGAAACACGATCCGCGGAACAGGGCCGCAGCCGCCGTGGCGCGTAGCGATGGCTGTCGATCGTCAGGGCATGAGCGACGCGGTGCTCTACAACATCCGCGAACGCACGACCGACATCGCGAACGTCCAGACTGCAGCCTGCGACACCACCCCGCGCATGTGTCGCTGACGGAGTCGTCAGAATGCACGGATGAACCAGCAGACGTCGCCGCAGCTCTATCACCAGGTCCTCCACTCGGCCGAGGACGTCACAGCACGCATCGACGAGATGGCTGCCGAACTGATCGAGCGCTATCGCGGCCAGCAGCCGCTGTTCGTGTGCCTGCTGCGCGGCGGCGCTCCGTTCGCCGCGCAGCTCATGTTCGCGGTCGCTCGGCTCGACCCGACGTTTCATCCGGAGCTCGACTACATGACCGTCCGCACCTATGCCAGCGAACGTTCGGCGAGCCACCCCGAACTCGTGATGGGCCTGGCGCCCGGCACGGACGTGATGGGACGCACGGTGGTGATGCTCGACGACGTGCTCGACAAGGGGCACACCGCCGGCTTCACGTCCGGCTACCTACGCCTGCTCGGCGCGGCGAACGTCGATCTCGTGGTGCTCATGCAGAAGCGGTGCGAGCGCGAGCACTATCCGAACGCATCGATCTACGGTTTCCTCGCACCTGACGAGTGGCTCACCGGGATGGGCATGGACGACGTGCGCATCGCGCGCGAAGCGAACCGCTGGCTCGGCGAGCTGGCCGTCGCCAACGGCGAATAGCGGACTGGGTTGCTGCAACCAGTTCGCAGCGACCGTCCAATAGCTGTCGATGACGCAGACTCCGACACGCATGCGGGCCGACTCGGATCGTTCCGGCGATGCTGAACTGATCCAGCGTTCGCTCGATGGCGAGCTGGCGGCGTTCGAGATGCTGTTTTCGCGCCACGGCAGGGCGATCTTCACCTTCGCCTGTGCACGCGTCGGGCCCGATCATGCCGAGGACGTCACCGCTGAGACCTTCACGGCGGCGTTCCGTTCGCGAGCGAGTTTCGACCAACGGGCAGCGAGCGCCCGTCCCTGGCTCTACGGGATTGCGGCCAACACGCTTCGCCGTCATCACGAGCTGGAAGCGCGCTGGGTGCAGCGGTTGCGGCTTGATCCGATTGCCAGTTCCGGTGACGATGGATACTCGACCGAAGAACGCCTGGACGCCAAGCGGCTCGCGCCTCGTCTTGCCCTCGCCCTTGCCGAGCTGACCCCAGGCGAGCGTGATGTGCTCCTGCTCGTTGCGCTCGCCGATCTCTCGCACGATCAGATCGCCCGCGTCCTCGACATTCGACGCGGCACCGTCAAGTCGCGATTCAGCCGCGGCTGCGCTCGGATCCGCGCGACGTTCCCTGACCTTGCCGACCATCTCGACGACCATGGCATTGGGGGACACCATGCCTGATGACCTGCTGACACGACTGAACAATGAACTCGCCCCGACGGAAGCTGCGATCGAGCGGGTGCTCGCGCGCGTGGTGGCGAACACCACGACTGAACCGACACCCTCGACTCCGCGCGCACGATCGCGGCGCCGCCGACCCTCGATTCGCATCGGCGTTGCGGCCGTCGGCGCAGCCGGAGTTGCGCTGGTGGTCGCGCTCTCGCCGTTCGAATCGTCCCGCGATCGCCCCGCGGTGCCAGGCCTCGCGGCCGCCCAGGCGGCCCTGGAACGCGCGGGCGACGCAGCCGGCGCAGTCGACTGGACGCCGCTCGGCGCGGGCCAGTACCACCACACGATGTCCGTTCAGATCGATCCCGACATCCCTCGGCGTCCCGGCGATCCCGAGCACCTTCACGCGGATGATGGTCTCGGCAACGCATCGGCCACTGAGACATTCCTCGACCGGAATGGGCACGGCATGGAGATCCGCACAATGGGCGGCAATGGGGATCCCGATTCCATTCCGTTCCTGGTTTCGGGTACCGAGGGGACGGCTTCCGGGTGGGGATTTCGTGGAGACGGCGTGACGCCGAACACGCCGGTCGGCTCGATTGACGAACAGCTCCGCTTCGCATACTCGGTCGGGGTCCGCTCCTGGCCGCGCGACGGTGACCCGAGCACGACCAACTGGATTCGCCAGCGAGATGGATTCATTGAAGGGAGTGCGTTCCCTGGCGGTGCCATACCGAAAGCCGGCCTGTCGCTCGGCCAGCGTTTCCAGCGAGACCTGTGGGGCGCACCGCTGTCCACGATCGACGAGCTCAACATGGCGTCGCGCGACGAATTGACGAAGCTGCTCGACACGACCCTGTCGCCGACACCAGATGGTGAACTCGCGGTTTCCGGGCCGCTGGTCGGCGTTTCCGGCTACGACGAGACCCGTGCCTGGTTCCAGGCGCAGGTCGAGGTTCAGAACGCAGTCAAGCTGCTGGCGAAGGCGCCGCTCGCGCCGTCGGTTCGGGCGGCGATCTTCGACCGGCTCGCGCGCAGCGAGCACGTGTCACTGGACCGCGATGTGGCGGACGAGCGCGGTCGTCGCGGCACGCGCATCACGTTTGAGTGGCTGCTCGACGAGAAGGTGCCGGCCTTCACGATTACCAAGGAACAGCTGCGTGCGGACGCCGTCACGAAACGGCAGCCTGCGGATGGTCCGATCTCGGGGCCCGATCGGGTGTCCGTCGACGCACACCGCTCGGTCGGTCGGTGGTACCACTCGATCATCATCGACGAGAGGGCAGGCTCGATCCTGCAGAACGAGGAATGGGTCGACTGGAAGACGACCGTCGACCTTCCACGTGTCGCGACCACGACACGCCGCGATCGCCCCGTAAACGGAGTCGGCTGGAACGTCGGAATCCGATTCGAGCCGGGCTGGTACGGCACGGGCGGCGGGGAGGTCTTCGTAATCCGAGAGCGCGCGACGGACTTCGGTGACGTCCGCTCGCCGGCGTGCGAGATCACGCCTCGCATGTGCCGCTGATCGGCCCTACAGCTTCCGGTCGGAGACGTTGACCCAGTCCTTGTTGTCCACGATCGCCACGACGTCGCGCTGTCGCGGCGTCACGGTGGCGTCGCGCCCCACGTAATCGGTAGCGGCTCGATGTGGTCTTCGGTCTCGCGCACGCCCGCCATGGCGATGTACCAGCTGCCCGCATGGAACGGCTCCTGTGGGGCGCTGCGACGGGGCGTCGAGTGATCACCAATGGTGAACGTGATTCACGCTTCGAGCCTGCAGCCGCATCCGGGATGATCGCCGCGCTCGCCCGCGTGACCAGAGGGGGCCAGCAGTCAGGTTGCGGTCGTGGCTCCCCACAGGTGATCGTCGTGACTGGTCGCGTCACCCTTGGTGTTCTCGGTGCGATCCGTCATCGCCGAGCTGCTCGTCGGCTTCCCATTCCTCACACTCGGCCTTCGTGGAATCGGGGTACTTCTCGACGCACGCATCGATGCGCGCCGCGCCCGAGACCTTGCTCGTGCGCTCGATGGGCGCGGCATCGTCGCCATCGCCACCGCCGCAACCTGCACCAAGCAGGCCGATCGACAGGGCGATGAGCAGTGAACTGGTTCGCGAGTGCATGATGTGGCCCTCCGGGGCGTGTGTCAGGTCTGGTGTTGTGAGTGTGAGCCGTCATGGACGGAATGGTCGACGCCGGGCGCCGAATGCACGAGCGCGGCCGTCGCGAGCACGATGCACGACGCGATCAGCAGCTCGCGTCGCACGTACTGGCGCAGGACCGGCAACGCGTCCGGTCCGCGCTCTCGAAGCGCCGGGACGTGGTGCTGGCGGTTCGCCCAGGCGAGCGGCGCGACCAGTCCCAGCAGCGCGACCTTCGCGAGCACGAGGCGACCGTAGGTCGTGGAAAACAGCAAGCCGATGTCACCGTCCAGCTCGACGATCGCGGCAAACGCACCCGTGATGACGATGACGGTGATCGCGATCGCTGCGAAGAACGAGTACACATCGACGGCGTCGGGGATGCCCGGATTCGCGCGACGCCGCGGCACCGTCAGCGCCAGCAGCTGCGCGAGCCCGCCGATCCACACGGCGCCCGCCAGCAGGTGGATCATGTCGACCGGCACGCGCAGCCATGTCGTTCCGCTCGCGACGGCATGACTCGACAGGGTCGGCATCGTGGCGGCCGCCACGAGGGCGACGAGCAGCAGCCAAGGCTGCCCGCCCCTGCGACGCTCCCATGCTGCAGGCGCGAGCTGCGCACGGCCGAACTTCCAGCACCCCAGCACCAGCAGCGCGCCCAGCACGTAGCCGCGCCCGCCCTGGGCCGTCATCGATTCCCACCACACCCGCGGGCTCACGAGCTCCACGACAGCGAGCCGGTCGAGCACTGCCGCGTGCGACGCGATCACGACGATGGCGCCGCCGCCGACCGCTGCAGCCATCGAGCCCCATCGCCACGGCTGGAATCCGCGCGCGGCGGTCATCGCGAACAGGCCGCCACCGACGAACAGCAGCAGCCCACCGAAGAATGCGACCCGCCCGGCATACGACGCGATACGCCACGCATCCTCGGGAAACGCCGCGTTCGCCGACCCCGCATTCGCCGCGTCGTCACCACCGGCGATCGTGAACGTCCGGGAATCCCGAACCGGGTGGCCATCCGCACCGATCGCGGACCACTCCACGCGCCACAGCCCGCCCGCCATCTTCGACGGCATCGCCATCGTCGCCTGCGCCCCGTCCACGACCGGTTCGAGCTCGTCGGTGTTGCCGTCCGGCGAGGTGAGCGTCACCTCGCGCAGGCCCTCCGCGATCGGCTTGTCGAACGTGAGCACGACCTGCTCCGGCGCGGCTGCCAACTCGGCGTCGCCGCTCGGCGTCATCGTCTGGAACGTCAGGTGCCCAAACGCCGATGGCGCCGCCACGAGCAGCGCGATCAGGGCGATCACGCTCACGCCCATTCGCATGTGACCGATCCAGCTCAGTGCGCTTCCTTGCCCCGGTTAGCGACGATGTCCGGCACGTCCAGCGCCGTCACGTCGATTGAATTTCGCAAGCTACCCAGAGTCAACTACACGCCGTAGCATACGGCGGCGTTCGCGCTGTCCGGTCGCTCTCGATCGCGTCCAGGAAGTCAGGGCGCGAGCTCGGGGTGCTCTTCACCGGGCGTCACGCTCGTTGGCGGCGGCTCGGGATCCGGGAATGGATCGACCGGACGTCGTTCGGCCGCGGTCGACAGCACGATCATCGTTCGGGTGCGCTCGATGCGCGCGATCGACCGGATGTTCCAGACGAGGCGCTCGAGCGCCACCGTGCTCTGCGCTCGCACCTTGAGCAGGAAGCTCTCGTCGCCGGCCACGGAGTGACACTCCTCCACGCCCTGCAGCGCGATGAGGCGATCACGCGCGTCCATGTAGGTCGCGCCGCCACGCTCGCTGACCGCGACGAAGGCAGTCACCTCGGCACCGACGGCGCGCGGGTTGACCAGCGCCTGGTAGCCCATGATCACGCCGCGGTTCTCCAGCTTGCGAACGCGGTCGTGCGCGGATGCCGTGGAGATGCCAGCAGCTTCCGCAAGCCGCGCATAGGTCGCGCGGCCATCGGTCTGGAGCAGCTT
>JBBQUY010000005.1:0-71871 GCA_038212015.1 Gaiellales bacterium
CAAGAAGCGAGCCCGCTTCGAGAAGGCATGGCGCCGGATCGAGGCCGCGGCCGAGGCGGGCGAGCTCGTCACCGGACGCGTCATCGAGGTCGTCAAGGGCGGACTCATCCTCGACCTGGGCGTGCGCGGCTTCCTGCCGGCGTCGCTCGTCGACATCCGCCGCGTGCAGGACCTGCTGTCCTTCCTCGACACCGACATCGACTGCAAGGTCATCGAGCTCAACCGCTCCCGCAACAACGTGGTTCTCTCGCGCCGCGCGGTGCTGGAAGAAGAGCGACGAGAGGTGCGCCAGCGCATCCTCGACCACCTCAACGTGGGCGACGTCGTCGAAGGCACCATCTCGAACATCGTCGAATTCGGCGCGTTCGTCGACCTCGACGGCATCGACGGCCTCATCCACATCTCCGAGCTTTCCTGGAGCCACGTCAATCACCCGAACGAGGTCATCGAGATCGGCCAGACCGTGCAGGTCAAGGTCCTCGACATCGACCGCGATCGCCAGCGCATCAGCCTGGGTCTCAAGCAGACCCGCGAGGATCCGTGGCAGAAGGTGCTCAACGACCACCAGGTCGGCGACGAACTCGAGGGCGTCGTCACGAAGGCCGTCACGTTCGGCGCATTCGTGGAGCTGTTCCCGGGCGTCGAGGGTCTCGTCCACATCTCCGAGCTGAGCTGGGAGCACGTCGAGAACCCGCGCGAAGTGGTCAACCCCGGCGACAAGGTCAGCGTCAAGCTGATCGAGATCGACGCCGAGCGGCGCCGCATCTCGCTGTCGATCAAGCAGACGACGGAGCGCCCCGAGAACCTCGGGACCGACGACGACTTCGTGCCGATCGACGCGTCCGGCGAGGGCCTGGAGTTCGGCGACGGACCGTCCACGGCGATGGCCGCAGCGCTGCGTGAAGCAGCGACGCGTGCCCGCGGCGAGGACGAGGTCTCGGGTGAAGAGGCAGTCGAAGGTGAGGCCGCACCGGCCGAGGCCGAGGCAGCGACCGAGGAGCCGGCTGCCGAAGCCGCCGCCGAGGAGCCGGTCGCCGAGGCAACCGAGGCGCCCGTCGCCGAGGAAGCGCCTGCTGAGGAAGCACCTGCTGAGGAAGCACCTGCCGAGGAGGAGGCCCCCGCCGAGGAGCCTGCAGCCGAGGACGAGACCAAGGCCGAGGAGTCCTGACGGACGAATCGAGCTGACGGTCGACTGACATGCCACGCCCGCTGCTCATCGGAGTCACCGGTGGGATCGGCGCAGGCAAGTCGACCGTGGTGGATGCATTCGTGCACCGTGGAGCCGTGCCGTTCTCGGCCGACTCCGCGGTGCACGAACTATATTCGGACCTGGACGTGATCGACCAGGTCCGAGCGCGCTGGGGCGACGGCGTCCTCGCCGAGGACGGCACGGTCGCCCGGTCGGCGATCGCGTCGATCGTCTTTGCCGACGAGGCCGAGCGGCGCTGGCTCGAAGGGCTGCTGCATCCGCTCGTCGGCCGCGCCTGGCTTCGCTTCGTCGAATCGCTCAGGTCACGGGACGAGCCACCGGAATTCGCGGTCGCGGAAGTGCCGCTCCTGTTCGAGGCGGGCCTGGAAGACCGCTACGACGCGATCGTGACGATCACCGCGCCGCTGCCGCTGCGCATCGAACGCGCCCGTGCGCGCGACGACGGCAAGCGGCACTCGACGGCGCGCGCAGCCGCGCAGATGCCCGAGGCGGAAAAGGCCGAGCGCGCCGACTTCACCTACGAGAACACGGGGTCGTTCGACGACCTCGACTCGTTCGCCGGTGAGGTGCTCGACGCACTTCGCTCGCGCGTTTCGCCTGCTTGACGATCGTCATCGACCGAGCTGCAGGAACTCGTACCCGACGTATGCCGTGACGACCACGATCGCGACCAGCGCCGACACTGCTCGTCGGATCCGCGTGCGCGTGTGCCGCCGTCGTTCTTCGCGGGTGAGGATCGCATGCCCGTCCGGAAGCGTGGGTCGCCGACGCGCTTCGCGAACGATCGTGGCGACGTTGCGTTCGAGCATGCCCGTGTACGTGACGAATGCCCCGACCGCGCCGGCCGCCACGAGGAGCGCCAACAATCCGTAGAACGCATACGGGGCAAGCTCCCCCACCCGGGTGTCGTCGAATGCCACGCCGATCCACCCGAGCGCGAAGAGCGCGCCGAACAGGATCGCGCCCAGCAGGAACAGCTGGCGCCCGGTCGGTTCGTTCGGGTCACGAGGCCGGCGCCGCGGCATCAGGCCAGACGCGGTGACAGCAGTGCCACTGCGGCGGTTGCCGCCACACCTGCAGGCACCGGCGAGAACCGTCGTTCCTTTGGCGTGGTGGCGTCGATCCCGACCGCGTCCCATGCATCGATGACGGCCTGGGCCTGCGTGCTGCGTGCGCCGTAGAGCACGCGCGCCGCGGAGATCGTCGCGTCACGCGCGCCCGCAAATCCGGATTCCGAGCGCAGGTGGTCGGTGAGTGCCGTGTACCAGACGCGACGCAGCTCGCTCGCGCCGAGCAACTTCCCGATCAGGAACGCCGCGTGCGACGGCACCTCGCTCATCGCGTGGACTTCGTCTTCGCCACCCGGGAAGGTACGCCAGTCCGTCCACGTGAGCTGTGACAGGTCGCGCAGCGCGTCGCCCTCGACGCCGGGGGTATAGACGTCCTCGCCGATCTGCCAGTTCCCGTCGATTCCACTCGCGAGGATGTCGGCGAAGCTTTCGTGGAGGGCGCCGGACTGCCCGACGTATGCGAGCGTGACTTCGGAGTCGATCACGCCGTGGAAGAATTCGTGCGCGACGACGTCCAGGCCACCGCCGAGCGGAGCGAACAGCTGCCCGTCGCCGTCTCCGAGCCAGATGCGCTGCTCGTCGTTGAACCAGTACGCGTTGTTGGACGCGGGATCGTTGGTCAGCGGATCAGGTGCATGCACGCGCAGCTTGAGCGTCGAGCCCTTACCGTCGAAGCTCGAGCGCCCGAACTCGCGCTCGGCGTACTCGAGCACCTTGCGTCCGTGCCGGTACGCGACCTGCACGTCCCCGTCGGCGCTCTCGGGGGCGCCGCTTCGCTGGGCGACGACATCCAGGCCGTTGTCAGCGCCTGGAACCCACACTTCGATCGGGATCTCGCGAGCACTCCTGGGGACGGCGGGCGTAGGTGCTGCCACGCGCGCACTCAACGCAGTACGCGCATCCAGCTGAATCTGGCCGATCTTCACGGGCTCCCCTCCCCACCGATCAGACGGGGTGCTCGGCCTGCGCCTCGCGTCGTCGATCCCCCCTCGGAACCGACGAGAATCCGTCTGGAAACGGTGTTCGAGGCGAGCCTGCCCCTTCCTGCCGAACCGAAACCGTTTGGCCCCCGTGGCAGAATGCATGCATGCCCGAGTTCAAGGTCTACAGCCACTTCGAGCCCAAGGGCGACCAGCCACAGGCGATCAGCGAGCTCGTCACCGGCGTGCAGCGTGGGGATCGCTGGCAGACGCTGCTCGGCGCGACCGGCACCGGCAAGACGTTCACCATGGCCAAGCTCGTGGAGGCGGTCCAGAAACCGACGCTGGTGCTGGCGCACAACAAGACGCTCGCGGCGCAGCTGTGCAACGAGTTCCGGGAGTTCTTCCCGGACAACGCGGTCGAATACTTCGTGTCGTACTACGACTACTACCAGCCCGAGGCGTACGTGCCGTCGAGCGACCTGTACATCGAGAAGGACTCGTCGGTCAACGACGACATCGACCGCCTGCGCCACGCAGCCACCAGTGCGCTGCTCGCTCGTCGCGACACCCTCGTCGTCGCGTCGGTCAGCTGCATCTTCGGGCTTGGATCACCCGAGACCTACCGCCGCAATTCGCTCATCCTCACCCAAGGGGAGGAGATGGACCGCGACGCGGTGCTGCGCCAGCTGATCGCGATCCAGTACCAGCGCAACGATGCGGTGCTCGCGCGTGGCAACTTCCGTGTCCGCGGTGACTCGATCGAGATCCAGCCGGCCTCGGAGGAGAACGCCTACCGGATCCAGTTCTTCGGCGACGAGGTCGAGAAGATCGTCCGCTTCGACCCGCTCCTGGGCGAGGTCACTGCCGAACTCGGCCACCTCGCCGTCTACCCGGCCTCGCACTACGTCGCCGAGGACGACAAGCTCGAAGCCATCATCAACGGCATCCGCAACGAGATGGAACATCGCGTCGCCGAACTCGACGAGCAGAACAAGCTGCTCGAGAGCCATCGCCTGCGCCAGCGCACCGAGTACGACCTGGAGATGCTCCAGCACGTCGGTTTCTGCAACGGCATCGAGAACTACTCGCGCTGGTTCGACGGACGCATGCCGGGCGAGACGCCCAACACCCTGATCTCGTTCTTCCCGGACGACTTCCTCATGCTCATCGACGAGAGCCACATGACCGTGCCGCAGGTCGGCGCGATGTTCAACGGCGACCGCTCGCGCAAGGAGACGCTCGTCGACTTCGGGTTCCGCCTGCCGAGCGCGATGGACAATCGTCCCCTGCGCTTCGACGAGTTCCTCGACACCATCGGCCAGACGGTGTTCGTCTCCGCGACGCCGGGCCCGTTCGAGCTCGAGCACTCGGCCCACATCGCCGAGCAGGTGATTCGCCCCACCGGACTCATCGATCCGCCGGTCGAGGTGCGCCCGACCGCGCACCAGATGGACGACCTCATGAACGAGGCGCGTCGCGTGGTGGACGAAGGTGGTCGCGTGCTCGTGACGACGCTCACCAAGAAGATGAGCGAGGACCTGACCGACTACCTGCTCGAGAGCGGCTTCAAGGTGCGCTACCTGCACTCGGAGATCGACACGCTCGAACGCATCCAGGTGATCCGCGGGCTGCGCATGGGGGACTTCGACATCCTCGTCGGCGTCAACCTCCTGCGCGAGGGGCTCGACCTGCCCGAAGTGAAGCTCGTCGGGATCCTCGACGCCGACAAGGAAGGGTTTCTGCGCGGGCGAACGGCGCTCATCCAGACGATCGGTCGCGCGGCGCGCAACAGCGAGGGCAAGGTCGTCATGTACGCCGACCGCGAGACCAGGTCGATGCGCGAGGCGATCGAGGAGACCGACCGTCGTCGCGAGAAGCAGGTCGCCCACAACACGCTCCATGGCATCACGCCGACATCGATCAACAAAGGCGTCTCCGACATCGCCGAGTTCCTGTCGCTCGACAGCGCGAGCGTGCAGATGGGCGTCGACACCGGCGGCAAGGGTGTGCTCATGGGCACGAGCGCCGGGTCGGTGAAGCGTGGCGACCGATCGAACGTGCCCGAGGGCCCGGGCGGGGGCGGCACCGGCGGACGAGTGCGCAAGGCGGGCAACACCGCGATCGTCGCGCTGAGCGACGAGGAACGCCACACCAAGCTCGTCGACCTCGAAGAGAAGATGATGACCGCAGCGGAGGAACTGCGTTTCGAGGACGCCGCTCGGATGCGCGACGAGATCCGCAAGCTGACGGCCGCGGGCGCCTGACGAGCTTGTAGGCAGGAGTAGCAGGGGCGCACGTCGAACGTGCGTACATGAGCTCCGTGAAAGCACCACCCGTACTCGTACTCGCGATCGTCGCGCTGTTCCTGTACTGGGTCGTGCAGGATCCGGTCGGGGCCGCTGCGATGATCCGCGAGGTGTTCGACTGGACGCTCGGCTTCCTGCAGCTCGTCGCGGAACGCGTCGTCCAGTTCCTGAGCGCGCTCACCTGAGGGTGGGACGCTCGATGCCTCGGCCTCCGCGCATCGTCAGGACCCGGCGAAGCGGCCTGCGTCGCTACCTCGGCGACGACGAGTGCGTGATGCTCGTGACGCGCCAGCACCCGTTCGTGCTCGTGCGCGCCGCGATCGACATGTTCGGCCTGCTGCTGCCGCTGGCAGTCGCCGCATGGGGCATCGCCGGAGTCGAGCTGCTGCGCGGCGCGCTGGGCACGTGGCTGCTGCGCATCGTGTTCGTCGTCATGCTCGTGTTGCTCGCCCGGTTTGCATGGCGGGTGCTCGCGTGGGAGTTCGAGCGCGTAGTGGTGACCGAGGAGAAGGTCATCCACGTGGCCGGCGTGCTCGACAAGCGGATCGCGTCCACGCCGCTCGCCAAGGTGTCGGAATTCACGGTTCGCCAGCCGCTCGTCGGACGGATCTTCGATTTCGGTTCGCTCGTCGTGGACGTTCCGGGCGGGCGCGACCAGGCACTGCACGGGCTCGCCTACCTGCCTGATCCTGCGGGGCTGTACCGGCTCGTCAGCGACCAGGCGCGGCGTGGGCGCGTGCATGAAGGCGGCGGTCGGCTCGAGGATGACCCGCCGTCCGTTCAGACACCCACGGTCGAGGACATCGAGCGAATCGAGCGCGTTGGCATGCCCGATCCGTGGGCCCCGACGCTCGACGGCGATCTGGGCGACCACACGATCCGCATCCCGCGCGTGCAGCCTCGCACGGACGACTGATCCAGGGCTTCGTACGACAGGGTCGAGTACCGAACGTCACGTACGAACCGTGCGGAAGAAGTCGAAGGCCCACTTCCGGGACGGTGGAAGTGGGCCTTCGTAATGGTTGCAGCGACCGTGCTGACGGTTGGGACGGTCGGTGGTAGTCGCCGCGTGGCGAGGACATATGTCCGGTGTTGTTTCGGCGGGTGCGATCGGGACGATGATCGCGGGACGAGCCGATGAAACCGTGGCGGGAAGCTCCTCGCTGCTTCCCTGTGCCTTCACTATGCGGCAGCCCCCGGATCCGCGAATCCGTACTCCCTACCTATTTTTCGCGGGAGTACGTCGGGGCCTCCGAACCCACGTTGTGATGCCGGATCCGCGCTACGGGCGAACATATGTTCGCGTCGGCTTGGTCGGGCGGCTATCATGCCGGCATGGCTGAAGAAATCGTGGTCCGCGGCGCGCGGGAGCACAACCTGAAGGACGTCTCCGTCACGCTGCCGCGAAATCGGCTCATCTGCGTGACCGGGTTGTCGGGATCCGGAAAGTCGAGCCTCGCGTTCGACACCATCTACGCGGAGGGCCAGCGTCGCTACGTCGAATCGCTGAGCGCATATGCGCGCCAGTTCCTGGGCCAGATGGAAAAGCCAGACGTCGACACGATCGAGGGGCTGTCACCGGCGATCTCGATCGACCAGAAGACCACGAGCAAGAACCCCCGCTCGACGGTCGGCACGGTCACCGAGGTGTACGACTACCTGCGACTGCTTTTTGCGCGTGTGGGTCATCCGCACTGCCCGACGTGCGGGCTGCCGATCGAGGCGCAGTCGATCGAGCAGATCCTCGATTCGATCGAGCTGCACGAGGACGGCACGCGCCTGATGGTGCTCGCGCCGCTCGTGCGCATGCGCAAGGGCGAGTTCCACAAGCTGTTCGACGAGGTGCGCCGCGACGGCTTCACCCGCGTGCTCGTGGACGGGGACCTTCGCAACCTCGATGAAGAGGACGAGATCCGCCTCGACAAGAAATTCAAGCACGACATCGACGTCGTCGTGGACCGCGTGTCGATCAAGCACGGCATCCGCCGCCGGCTCGCCGACTCGGTGGAGACTGCGCTTCGTCTGGCCGATGGGCTCGTGGCGGTGCGGACGGTCCCACGCGAGGGTGAAGGCGATCCCGTCGAGCGCACGTATTCCGAGCGCTTCGCCTGTCCGAAGGGGCACGTGTCGCTTCCCGAGCTCGAGCCGCGCATCTTCTCGTTCAACAATCCGCATGGCGCCTGCCCCCAGTGCACCGGGCTGGGCTACACGCGCGAGGTCGATCCCGACCTGATCGTGGCCGACCAGGACATCTCGATCGCCGATGGCGCGCTCGCGCCCGGCACGGTGAGCGGCGGTTACTACCAGAACCTGATCGCGGCGATCTGCGACCACTGGGACATCCCGATGGACGCCCCATGGCGCGAGCTCGAGGGCTGGCAGCAGGACGTGTTCCTGTGGGGCACGCCCGAAGGTGAGCGCGTGCCGGTGACGTATCGCAACCGGCGAGGTCGAACACGCACCTATCGGATGAAGTTCGAGGGCTTCATCAACCATTTCCAGCGACGCTACGCCGACACCGAGAGCGAGATGGTGCGCGACGGAATCGAGCGCTTCATGTTCGACTCGGCGTGCGAAGCCTGCAACGGCGATCGACTGCGCCCGGAATCGCTCGCGGTCACCGTCGGCGGCACCAACATCGCGGAGGTGTCGAGCTACGACGTCGCGACCGCCGTGGCGTGGCTCGAGGACCTCGAGCTGTCGGATCAGGAGATGATGATCGCGCGCCGCATCGTGCGCGAGATCAAGGAGCGCCTGCAGTTCCTCGCCGACGTCGGCGTCGGGTACCTTGGCCTCGGGCGTGCGGCGCGCACGCTCTCCGGCGGCGAGGCGCAGCGAATTCGCCTCGCAACGCAGATCGGGTCGAGCCTCGTCGGTGTGCTGTACATCCTGGACGAGCCGTCGATCGGGCTGCACCAGCGTGACAACGGCAAGCTGCTCGGCACGCTCACGCGCCTGCGCGACCTCGGCAACACGGTCCTCGTCGTCGAGCACGACGAGGAGACGATGCGTGAGTGCGACTACCTCGTCGACATGGGTCCGGGTGCGGGCGAGCACGGCGGCGAGGTCGTCGCGGCCGGCACCTTCGCGCAGGTCGCCAAGGCCAAGGGCTCGATCACGGCCGACTTCCTGTCCGGCAAGCGACGCATCGAGATCCCCGAACGAATCCTCGAGGGCGACGAGTGGTTCACGGTGCGCGGAGCAGCGGAGAACAACCTGCAGGACGTCGACGTGTCGATCCCGGTGGGGCGCCTCACCTGCGTGACGGGGGTCTCGGGCAGTGGCAAGTCCACGCTCGTCAACGAGATCATCTACAAGGCCGTCGCCACGAAGCTCAACCGTGCGCGCAAGCGTGCAGGTGCGCACAAGTCGATCGAAGGTCTCGAGTACTTTGACAAGGTCATCGATGTCGACCAGGCACCGATCGGTCGCACGCCGCGCTCGAACCCGGCGACGTACACTGGGCTGTTCGACCACATCAGGACCCTGTACGCGAAGGTTCCGGAAGCGCGCATGCGCGGCTACAAGGCGGGGCGCTTCTCGTTCAACGTGAAGGGCGGTCGCTGCGAGACCTGCAAGGGCGACGGAACGATCAAGATCGAGATGCACTTCCTGCCGGACGTGTACGTGCCGTGCGAGATCTGCCACGGCAAGCGCTACAACTCCGAGACGCTCGAGGTTCGCTACAACGGCAAGTCGATCGCCGACGTACTGCACATGAGCGTGGAGGAAGCCGTCGAGTTCTTCGGGAAGATCCCGACGCTCCGGCGTCGTCTGCAGGCGCTGTCGGACGTCGGTCTCGACTACATCCGCCTGGGCCAGCCCGCCACGACGCTCTCGGGTGGCGAGGCGCAGCGCGTGAAGCTGGCGACGGAGCTTGCGAAGGTCCAGACCGGGCGCACCCTGTACATCCTCGACGAGCCCACGACCGGCCTGCACTTCGCCGACATCGAGAAGCTCATGGAGGTCGTGCTCAAGCTGCGCGAACAGGGCAACACCGTGCTCGTGATCGAGCACAACCTCGACGTGATCAAGTGCGCCGACTACATCATCGACATGGGCCCTGAAGGTGGGTCCGGGGGTGGAGAGGTGCTGGCTGTCGGCACGCCGGAGCAGGTCGCTGCGGTCGAGGCGTCCTACACCGGGCAGTACCTGGCCAAGCTCGTGGAACCGGACGTGGACGGCGTCGACGACGTGGTCGTGGCGCGGCCCAGGAAGCGAGCGTCCCGGAAGAAGACCGCCGCCGCGACGAGGTAGTCGTCACGACGGCGGTCGAGGTGGTCGGACGCGAGCGTCCGTATGGAGGCGTGTCAGGTGAACACGGCCGTGACGCGCTCGATGAGCGAGCCTGCCGTATCGCCAAGCAGCTGCATCGCCAACATGACGGCGAGCGTGATGACTGCCAGCACGATGGCGTACTCGGCCATCGTCTGCCCGTCCTCCGAACGTCGCGCCGCGTCCGCATTGGTATCGCGGTGCATGATTCCGACTCCGATCAGGTGTAGTACGAATGATGCGGAGGGCAGGACGCCACGAAGCGTGTCGTACGCCCCCCGGCAGAAGGCTCCGACCCCGCTATCGGCAATTCCTTGCACGTTCCTGAATCCCCGGATCGGACAATCGGCCGATCAGCTGGTCGATGCGTGGAGCAATCGGGAGTCGACGATCGGCACGCCACCCACGCTCGCGCGCACGACCATGAGCACGTCACGGTCGAACACGTCGATGGGGTCGAACGTCGCCGGATCGACCGTGGCGACGTCCTCCACGAGCAGCGAGACGCCGGCGTCCGCGAGCCGCGCCTCGGCACGAGCGCGCTGGCGAAACAGCGAGCGCTCGCCAGCCGCGGCGCTCTCGGCCACCGCATCGAGCGCCCGAGGCACGGCCGTCGCCGCGTCGCGCGCCCCCGCGTGGAGCTCCGTACTGGCGGTGCCGAGCGGAATGCCGTCCGGATCGCGTGGCGTCGCCACGGCGCGCACCTCCACGGGCAGCAGCAGGTCGCGCGCGACGTCGCGCAGCATGCGGGCGTGGTCGAAGTGCTTTTCACCGACGTAGACGACGTCGGGGCGGATGATGCCGAGCTGCTGGGCATCCGCGGTCGCGAGGTGCGCGAGCTCCGGCTGCCTGGTGGGGACGACGCGGATCGTGGCGTGTTCCACGAGCGGACCGGGCCTGGGTCGCCACAGCAGGTCCGCGCCGGCACCGCGAGCGGCCGATTCGTCGGAACGCTCGTGGTATGCGGGGGTGCCGTCGGCGCGCACGATGGTGACGATCACCAGGTCGCATTGGGCTTTCGCACGACGTACGAGCGCGACGTGCCCGTCGTGCAGGTCGCCTCGGGTCGGTACCAGTCCGACGCGATCACCGCGTGTGTGGGCGACATCGACCTGATGTCGGACTTCCTCGGACGTGGTGATGACCCTCATGACGGCTCCCGTGGTGGATCGACGAATTGGGTCGGGTCGAGGATCGCCTCGAGCACGGCGCGGTGGGCATCCATGTCGAGACGGCCCGCGGTGAATGCCTGGTTGGCGGCCGTCGCGACGATCGGGATGAACAGCGCGTCGGCCTGGCTGCCGGACACGCGAACGGCGGCGACCTGTGCCGCCACGGCTGCCGCATCGCCACGCAGAATCGGCCCGGCGAGCGACTCCACGGGACCGATGCGCACTGCGCGCTCGACGGCCGAGGCTGCGAGTCGGCCATAGGCGCCGCGTGCGACACCCTCATGCAGCGACGCTTCGGCTGCCAGTTCGTCGACCGACGCGAGCAGCACGGCGGGGCCGTTGCCCGCAAGCGTGCAGCAGGCAGCATGGAGTGCCCACGTGCCCGCGCCGGTGCCGAGGTCGAACGGGCGCAGCGCCAGTGCGTGCGCGAGTGCGTGCAGGAACGTGCGGGTGGCCTCGTCCGCTGCACCGATGGCTGCGCCAGCGCCGGCGAGCGCGTCGGGGTCGGCGTCGTGATCTGCCACCGAGGCGACCGGGTGCAGGACACCGAGGTCGTGGTTGGGACCTGCGAGCGGTGCGAGCACGTCGATGCCGCCGCGGGCGGACGTCGAGACGATGCGCAGGTGGATCGGGACCGATCGAGGTGGCCGTCCGCGGAGTTGCTGGACGACCGCTGGGAGGGCATCGTCCGGAACGCACAGCAGGAGACAGTCCACGAGCTGCGACGCAGCCACCGGGTCCTCATGTGCGGGGACCCCCAGCACGCGCGTGGCGCGATCGCGACCCTCGGCCGTGGCAGCGGCCACATGCACGAGTTCGAGGCCCTGCTGCTGCAGGGCGCGGCCGATGGCGAGGCCGAGGCGTCCGGCACCGACGATGCCAAAGCGCAGTGGTCCGAGCTCCAGTTCCACGAGGAGATACTAGGAGCACGGTCGGAAGCCACCGGCGCCACCCCCGCCGCCGCCGGTCGCCGTACCCCGTTACAATCTGCGCATGCCTGTCTACGAGTTCCTGTGCCGCGACTGTGACACCCGCTATGACGACCTGCTCGGCATCGACGAGCCGATGGACGATCAGGCGTGCCCCGACTGCACGTCCACCGATGTCGTGAAGCTCTACTCGCCGTTCCGGGCGAAGGTCTCGAGCGGCGGCCAGACCGTCCAGATCGACGGCTGCCTGCCTGGTCCCGCCGGTCAGGGCCGCAGCGGCGGCGGTTGCTGCGGCGGTGGCTGCGGCGGCTGCTGATGCACCCGCGCGAGCCCGTCACGCGCGCGGGCCGCATTCGAGCGCGCGACCTCGCGACGGTCGCGCTCGTGGAGGAGTACGCGAGCGGCTGCGAACTGTGCCGACTCTGCCGTGATCGCCGGGTCGTCGTCACCGGGTCGGGACCCGACGACGCTGACGTGCTCGTCGTCGCCGAAGCACCCGGCTACCACGACGACCGCACCGGCACCCTGCTCGCCGGCCCGGTCGGGAAGCTGTTCGACGACGTTCTCGCCGACGCGGGCCTCGCGCGCGACAAGATCTTCCTCACGAGCGTCGTGAAGTGCCGCCCGCCGACGGGCCGCACACCATTTCCGGACGAGGTCGAATCCTGCGAGGGCTGGCTGTTTCGCGAGATCCAGCTCGTGCAGCCCAAGGTCGTGGTGACGCTCGGCGCGCTCGCGCTGCGCCTGGTCACCGGCCGTCAGGAGCAGATCCGCGAAGTGCACGGCGCGATGCTCCACGCCCACGTCCAGGGCCGCGACGTCGTCGTCTGGCCGCTGTTTCACCCCGCTGCGGCGCTGCACGTGCCGTCGCTTGCTGCGGAGCTGCGAACCGACGCCCGCGCGCTCGGTGCGCTCCTGCAGGGTGCGCGGTCGGAGACTCCGAAAGCTGCACCACCCGCACCACCCGCATCACCCGCATCGCCCGACCCAACGTCTCATGCTGATGCGGTCACGAACGTCGAGGCGGCGGTCGCTGGACCGTCCGACGCGCCCCCCGCGCCAGATTCCGTGCGCGATGAACCCGACACCGGCGAGCCGCAGCTCGCGTTCGACGTCTGATGCCGTCGCTCGCGCTTCCGACGCTCGCGGCGACCGAACGCCTCGCCGCCACCCTCGCGCCGCTGCTGCGCGAGGGCGACGTCGTCGAACTCATCGGTGACCTCGGCGCCGGCAAGACGACCTTCGTCGGTGCCCTCGCGCGCTCACTCGGCAGCGTCGAACCCGCACGCAGCCCGACCTACACCGTCGCGCACCGCTACGAACTCGCCGACGGACGCTGGCTCGCGCACCTGGACTGCTACCGCTCGACCGGCCCGCTCGACGACGCCGCCTGGGGCGACCTGGAGCCCTACTTCGACGGCGGCATCGCCTGCATTGAATGGCCCGACGCGATCCGCCCCTGGATCGCCGAACGCCCGACCTGGCGCCTCCAGCTCGACGTGGTCACGCTCGACGCCCGAGTTGCCCGCCTGACCGCGCCCGAGGATCGTCGCGATGACGTCGTCGCCGCGGTGATCGCCCACCTCGCGCTCGACTGAATCCGACGCGTCGGCACACCGAGGTGTGGTCATCTACCTTCCCTGTGGGACAGCAGATGACCACACCTCCCGGAATCAGTGGGTGGATTGCTGACCGATGCGGCCCGCGCTCGCGCCGAGCCCCCTAGACTCCCGGCGATGCCTGTGCTCTGTCTCGATACCGCAACCGCGACGCCGGTCGTCGCTCTCGTCGGCGATGACGGCGTGCTGCGTGCCGGACGCGTGATCGACGCACGCGCGCAGGCGGTGCTCGGCGCGATCGACGAAGTCCTGATCGAGGCCGGCGTTGCGAAGTCCGAACTCACGGCGCTCGTCGTCGGGATGGGGCCGGGGACGTTCACCGGCCTGCGCGTGGGCGTGTCCACCGCACGCGGGATCGCCGAGACCCTTCGTATCCCGCTGCATGGCGAGTCGTCGCTGTTCGTCGCCGGCGCCAGTCACGCGACGCCCGGTGGGCCACCGGTACGAGCGGTGCTCGCCGCAGGTCGCGGCGAGTGCTTCGTGCAGGACATCTGCATGCTGGAAGACGGCGCGCTGCGCGCGCAGGGAAATTCGGCGGTCGTCCCTGCGGCTGACGCGGGCGAGCCGACGCCGATCACGCCAGAGGGACTCGCGTACGCGGGGTATCGATGCTGGCGCGCCCGCGAGCGCGGCGCGTTCACCGGCGATCCGCTCGAGACGGTCCCGAACTACGGCCGTGCACCTGATGCGGATCCGCCGCGCATGCACGTCACCTACGACGAACTGACGTCCGACGACCTCGACGCGCTGCTCGTGCTCGAGGCGCGCTGCTTCGAGACGCCGTGGACGCGCGAGATGTACGCGTCCGAGTTCGCGCGCTCGCGCGAGGACGTCGCGCTGCTCGCCGCACGCGACGCCGGCGCGAACGGGCGCCTCGTCGGTGCGGCGATCGCCGCGCGCATCGGCGACTGCTGGCACATCATGAACGTGCTCGTCGACCCGATCGCCCGCGGCCGCGGCATCGCCGCACGCCTCGTCGTGGACCTGCTCGCGTGCACCGACGCGCTCGGCTCGGGGGAGGGCTGGACGCTGGAGGTGCGCGACGGCAACGACGCCGCGATCGCCCTCTACGAACGACACGGCTTCGAGTCGGTCGGCCGGCGACCGGGCTACTACGAAGACACGGGCGACGACGCGATCGTGATGTGGCTGCGAACCGAATCGGCCGCGTACGCGAAGGAACCCTCGTGACCGCGCGCACGTACCTGGCCATCGAAAGCTCGTGCGACGAGACCGCTGCCGCGATCGTGCGCGGTCGCGAGGTGCTCGCGGAGGCCGTCGCCACCCAGGCCGAGCTCCACGAACGATTCGGCGGCGTCGTGCCCGAGATCGCGTCGCGCAGGCACCTGGAGCTCGTCGACATCGTGATTCGGGACGTGCTCGAGCGCAGCGGCCTCAAGCGCGTGGAACACGTCGACGCGGTCGCGGTCACGCGCGGCCCGGGGCTCGTCGGCGCCCTGCTCGTGGGCATCGCCGCCGCTAAGGCGCGCGCCTGGGCTGCGGGCGTGCCGCTCGTGCCGGTCGACCATCTGCTTGGCCACGTCGCGAGCGCGCTGCTCGACCCTGACGCGAACCTCGAGCCGCCGTTCCTGTGCGTGCTCGTGAGCGGCGGGCACACGCTCCTGCTCGACGTCGACGAGGACATGACGCTCACGCTGCTCGGCACCACGCGCGACGACGCCGCCGGCGAGGCATTCGACAAGGGCGCGCGCCTGCTCGGTCTGGACATGCCCGGCGGGCCGGCGCTCTCGGCGCTCGCCGCGACAGCGGATCGACGCGATGCGGTGCAATTCACGCCCGCGATGATCCACCACGACACGCTCGACACGTCGTTTTCGGGAATCAAGACCGCGCTCGCGGTGGCGCTGCGCGAGCGCGCCGCAGCCGGCTTCGACGGCCCGACCGACGCGCAGTTGGCTGCGTCGTTCGAGGACGCAATCGTGGCGACGATCGTCGGATCCGTGCAGAAGCTACTCAAGCAACGCGGGCCGTCGTCGGGGCATGCCGCGGCCCGCGGTAGGATGGCGGTCGTCGGGGGCGTGGCAGCAAATGCGACCCTCCGACAGCGAATGGCAGAGATCTGCCGTGAATTCGATGTCCAGACCGTCCACGCACCGCTCAAGTGGTGCGGCGACAATGCGGCAATGATCGGCGTGGCAGCCCAGTTCTGCACCGATCAAACTGGACCGGATGCATGGTTGCTCGATGCATACGCCACAACTCCCCTCTTCAGGGAGGGGAAGCTGGTGCCGAACTGACCAATGATGAGCCCTCGGGTCCCACGCGTATTGCTTTCACACGCGCGCCGCGCGCGTCGATTGCGCATGCGCGGCATTACTGCCGTGGCTGCCGTGGCCTGCGCCGCGACGATCGCGACCGCCGCGACGCCGGTCGCGCTCGGCGCTGAGGCAGCGCCTGCCGATGGCGATCGAGCCGCGAGCCGATCCTGGAATCCGTTCTTCGAGCAGCTGCGCCCCGTCGACGTGATCGACACCCGCCGCGTGATCGTGTCGTTCGCCGACCCGAGCCTGGGGGAGTGGGTCGCCGCCGGTGACCGCGAACTCACCCCGGCCGCTCGCAAGGCGTGGCTCGCCACGGCCGGGAAGCTGCAGCAGAAGCGCCTCGATGCGCTGTCACTCGCAGGCGTGCAGTTCAAGGTCGAGCACCGCTACCTGCGCGTGCTCAACGGTGCCTCGATCGTCGTCCACGGCGACAGCGCCCAGCTGCTGCGCGGCATGGCCGGCGTCGCGACCGTCACCCCCGTGCGAACGATGTGGCCCACCGCGATCGGTGACGACGGCGCAGCCGGCGCAGCCGCGGCCGCCGGCATCGCAGCCGAGCCGAGCGCGCCCGCAGCGGCCCCGGTGACGGTTGCAGTGCTCGACACCGGCATCGACACGACCCACCCGGCCGTCGCCGGCCGGGTCGGTGCGCCGCACGACGCCACCACGGCTTCCGAAGGTGGCGCGGCCGCCGCAGCCGGCGCGACGATCCTTGCCGACCCGCACGGCACCGCCGTTGCAGGTGCGGTGCTCGCCGGCGCGACGAAGGGCACGAACGTTCGCATCGCACCGGTGCAGGTGCTCGAGCGCCGCCCGGCGCGCGACGGCGTCGAGACCGTGCTTGGCGACAGCGACGACTTGCTCGCCGGTCTCGAGTACGTGGTCGACCCCAATCGCGACGGCGTCACCACCGATGCCGCCGACGTCGCCGTCGTCGCATCGACCGCACCGTTCGCCGGCTTCGTCGCCTCGCCCGAGGATCGTGCGGTTCGCTCCGCCGACGCGCTCGGCACTGTCGTGGTCGCGGCAAGCGGCAACGACGGCGCGAGCGGCGATGCGGTCGGCACGATCGGCTCGGTCGCCGCATCCGATGCGGCACTCGCGATCGGTGCTGCCGACCTGCGCGGCACCACGCCGGCCGCCGACGTTCGCGTTCGCGGCGGCGGCGTCGACGAGACGTTCGACGCGGCGCCCGTGCTGACGAGCGATGCGAAGCTGCCGACTGGCGAGCTCGCGGTCGTCGTCGTGGAGGAGACCGGCGACGACGTCGTCGACTACCTGGATTCGGAGCTGCGCAGTCGCGTCGGTGGAGCAGTGGCGCTCGTGCTCGCACGAGATGGCGCGACGGTCGCCGCACAGGTTCGCGCCGCAGCTGACGCTGGTGCCATCGCGGTGCTCGTCGGCGCCGACGGTGCCTTGGCCGCCGCCGGCACGATCGATGACCCGGGCGGCGCGGATATCCCCGCGATCGGCATCGACCGCTCCGACGCCCGCGCACTGCGCGACGCGCTTGCGGGTGGCAGCCGCCTCGCGATCGAGTTCGAGGCGACCACCGAGCGCAACCCCGCGTTCGGCACCGTTGCCGGTTTCAGCTCTGGCGGCCCGCGTCTGGACGGCATCGGCCGCCCGGATGCACTCGCGCCCGGTGTCGGCATGCTCGTCGCCGACGGCGATGGCGCGTGGCGCCATGCGAGCGGCACGTCGATCGCCGCTGCCTGGGCAGCCGGTCAGGTCGCATCGGTGCGCGCAGCACAGCCGACCTGGAATCCCGCCCGCGTGCGCGCGGCTCTGCTCGGCTCGGCGATCGCGCTCGGCACCGACGGTGATCGCCCCGACTCGAGCCTGCAGGGCGCCGGCGTGCTCGACGCCGATCGCGCCGCGGCAGCTGACTGGATCGCCGTCGCTGGTCGCATCGATTTCGGCACCGTCGCACCCGGCGCATCCGCGCGACGCCCGATCGCACTGACCGCGCTCACCGGCGGCCGGCTCGTCGGCAGCCCGAAGATCCTGCTCGACGACGGCGGCGCCGGACACGGCATCACCCCGGCGCTCACCGGCAACCACCTCGTGCTCTCCATCGCCGACGGCGCGACCGACGGACACGTCGGCGGCTGGCTCGTGCTGCCCGACCAGGGCATCCGCGTTCCGTGGTCGGCGACCGTGCGCGACGCGAAGGCAGCGACCGTGCCGCTGCGCGCGGAGCTCACCAACCAGGTCCTCAAGCCTGTCGCCGGCCCCGGCGCGTTCGCGAGCTCGCTCGCGCTGTCGATCGGCGGCGCTGCAGGCGACCGCGGCGACGGCCTCGGCCTCGCCGCCGTCCAGAAGCTCGAAGTGCGTCTCGTCGACGCACGCGGCAAGGACCACGGCGCGCTCGGCGGCCTGCACCATGCCCTGCCGGGCATCTACACATTCGGCCTCACCGGCGTCGATGCCGCCGGCACGCGCCTCAAGGCTGGCCGCTGGCAGCTGCACGTGCGCTACGTGCCGGCCTCGGATCCCGACGGCGCCTGGCGCGAAGGGCCGACCGCGGCGTTCGCAGTCCAAGCCGTCAGGCGCGCCTCGAAGTAGGTGGCGTCACGATTGGTGGCGCGCGGGCAGGAGCGCTCCCTGAACGCACGCTGACGCGCACGCTCGCTCGCTCCTGCCCACGCTGCCGACCTTCCCCCTCGGCGAATCGCGGTGCGTGTTACGCGATCGACTGCTCCCCAGCCAGTCGGGCGTACACGCCGTCGTAATCGACGTCGTAGTCGCTGAGTACGTAGGCAGCCGCCCCGTCCGCATCTCGCAGCATTGCGAGAAGCAGGTGGTCGGTGCCGATGTGCTCGTCGCCCAGCCGTCGCGCTTCATCGCGCGCCTGCCGTACGACTTGCCATGCTCGTTCGGTGAGGTCCATGGTAGCGAGTTGATACCCAGCCCTGAACCGACCAAAACCTGTCCGCCTTCCGACAATGTGCCTGCATGATGCGAACCCGGTCGGGTGCGCCGCCCACGCGGTACGATTCGCCGCATGGAGCCGACCCCCAGCGCCCCGATCAGCCTCGACGTGTACACCGCGCACGGCTGCTGCCTCTGCGACGACGCGCGCGAGGTGCTCGACCAGCTCGGCCCTGAACTCGACCTGCCGGTCCGCTGGATCCACATCGACGGTGACCCGGCCCTCGAGGCAGCCTGGCGCACCGAGCTTCCCGCGGGCGTGCTCGCGGGCCGCAAGGTGTTCAAGTACCGCGTCGACGAGGCGATGCTGCGCCGCCGCGTTGCGCAACTGCGCGAAATCCCGGCTACCTAGGCATCGTTTCCCGGCGATGTGCAGGCATTTTCGGTGCCAGTGCCTAACCTAGGTAATTCCACCGACCCGGGATCCAGGGCCCTGCCGCATATTGGAGGCACAGGGAGGCAGCGAGGAGCTTCCCACCAGCGAAGGCCACACGGATCACGTCCCGATCCGAGCACTCGTCCCGCTCAAGGCCACCACATTCGCTCGTCCACATACCTCGCACTGGAGCCGGAAGTCTGTCCCGACTGTCCCACCGGCACCACACAGAACTCACAGCGGCCCGCATCGACTTCGTCCCTCGATGCGGGCCGCAGAGTTTCTTCCAGCCTTCGGTCGCGTCCCGCGCCCGCGTCGCATCGCTCGCAACGTAATCGGCATATGTGACGGGTTTCGTCACGAGCGATCCGTATCAGCCGCCCGCCGCCCACCGCTCCTGACGCAATCGGGACGGGTTTCGTCGGGAGCGATCGGTCCCGAGTGATCAGGACGTGGGACGCGCGACGCCCGTCATCAGGTCCGCGACCTCCTCGGCGAGCGCGTCCCAGCCCCAGGAGCGAGCGACGTTCGTGCGCGCAGCGGCGGCCTGGCGCGCACGCTCGGCATCGTCGAGGCTCAGGCGATCGATGAGCGCCTGCGCCAGATTCACCACCGCGCCGGTGATGTCACCCACGCCACCGGCACCGCCGACGTCGAAGCGGACGGGTGCGACGCCGTCGAGCTCGATCACGCGTGCCGCATCCGCGAGACCCGAATGGTCGGAGACGATCGGCACGCAGCCGGTCGCCGCCGCCTCGGCCGCGACCATCCCAAACGCCTCGGCCAGCACGCTCGGCACGACGCTCGTCTCCGCGAGCGGCCACAGCTCGGCCAGGACGCCGTGGTCGACGAGCCCGAGCCACGACACGTGCTCGTCGACACGATGCTCGCGCGCTGCCGCGAGCCAGTCGTCGAAGTCTCCTCGTTCGCGCAGGTCGTCGAGAAACACGCGAAGGTGCGGCAAGTCATCGTGACCTTCACCCGACAGCGACCCCATCTGGTCGGCAAGCGCATCGATCGCGGCCACGTCCTGGTTTGCCATCGCCACAAGCAGCGCCTCGAGCCCGTCGCGCAGCGGACCGAACCCGGCGACGACCACGCGCGCGGTCGGATGCACGTCGAGCACGAACGGCATCGCCGCCAGCAGCAGGTGCACGCCCTTCTGCGGGATGAGCTTGCCCACGAACACGATGAGCGCCCGATCCTCGACGAGCATCCCGCGCACCGCGTCATCGGCCGTCCGCTCAATCTGTCGCTCCTCATACGAGCCGTGCAGCTCGCGCAGGCCGTCGACGAGCGCTGGCGCGCGCTCCGGATCGTTGCCGACCGCCGACACGAGCTCGCGCGTCGCATCGCGCTCGCTGGCGCCGCGTCCATCGGGCGCCGCCACGATCCGCGCGTCCACGGCCGACACGAGCCTTGCGTGCGCGCGCGCACGCGAGTCATCATCGCGACCAATCGGGTGGAACCGGTCCAGGTCGACGCCCGGCGGCACCGTCGACACGCGATCGTCGACCGCCGCGTCGCCGAGCAGCTCGCGCGTGCGCCGCTCGATGTGGTCCGACCCCACGAGCACGCTCGCCGACCGAGCCAGCGCATCGGCTGCTGGTGCCACGAGCCGCGAATCCTCGACGAGCGCGTACTCGAGCTCGGATCCGTGCACCTTCACCGCAAACGGCACGCCCACCGCATCGAGCACCGGCGCGATCGCCGCCGGCAGGGGCGACGCGTGGTTCACGAGCACGCCGGCCGGCTGGAACTCGTCGACGACCCACTGCATCGCCGCGGCATGGTCGCCCAGGTAGGCAGCCAGACGCGCGTCGCTCAGCTCCGGCACGCGCACGACCTCGTAGCCTTCGTAGCGATCGACCACGTACACCGGCAGCAGCCCATGGATGTCGGGGACGACCATCGTGCAGCGCCCATGACCTGTCTCGCGCGTGCGGATCTCGTCGCGCGACGCGACCGTCACCTCGCCAGTCGAGCTGTCATGCGCGAGGCGCACGACCTCGTGGATGCTCGGGTGCTTGGTCGGATCGGGTTCCTGGCACGCGAGCACCACGTCGTGGCCCGCGCGCACCCACGAATCCACGAGGTGATGCGTGTAGATATTCGATCCGGTGGCACCGAGCAGGTAGCCGTGCCAGATGCACAGGGTCGGGAGCGAGGGGTTCGAGTCGGAGGCCACGACTGGTAGTTTCCCCTGTGGAATGGACGCCGTGACCGACCTCGAGCTCGTACGCCGCGCGAAGGCCGGCGAACAGCGGGCGTTCGAGGAGCTCGTGCGCCGACACCAGGACCGCGCATATTCCGTGGCACGGGGCGTGGTTCGCCACCCCGAGGACGCCGCCGACGTCGTCCAGGAAGCGTTCATCGCGGTGCTGCGCCACCTCGACACGTTCCAGGAGGGGGCCGCATTCACCACGTGGCTGCACCGCATCACCATCCGAAAGGCGTACGACCAGCTGCGCCGCCGCGTGCCCGACCCCGTCGATCCGGGCGGCATCGCGGTATCGAAGCTGGAAGCGCGCGATGCCGACCCGTTCGCGACCGGACTGGCGCAGACGGCGCTGCTCGACGCGATCGCAACGCTCGACGAGCCGTTCCGCGACGCCGTGCTGCTCGTGGACGTGGCGGGCCTCGGCGTGGAGGAGGCCGCCGCTGCGCTGGGCGTTGCGCCGGGTACGATCAAGAGCCGCGTGTTCCGCGGGCGAGCGACGCTTGCGCGTGAATTGGGAACCCGTGGCGTGGGCGCCGCGTCCGAGCAGGTACACGATGGATGACGTCACGCGACATCCCGACGACGCCACGCTCTTCGACCTGGTCGAGGAGGCGCTGGAGCCTGCCCGCGCGGAGCAGGTGCGATCGCACCTGTCTCGGTGCTCGGCATGTGCCGCGTTCGTCCAGGCAGCTCGGGCAGGTGCGCCCGTGACGAACAGCGCCGTGGAGGCCATGCCTTTGGAGGCGGCGGCGAACCTGCACGCAGCAGTGACGACGGCCTGGCGCGAGCGCGTGGCAGGGATCGCCGCGGCGGAAGCCACCCAGGATGCGATCGAGACGACACCCGTACCGGCGCCATCTCCGGCGGGCGAGTTCGCCGGATACGCACCCGCAGATCGAACGGGGGCTCGTGAGACGAGCGCGAGCGTACCCCCGCCTCGGCGACGCGGCCGCCGCCTCGTGCCGGTGCTCGCGTTCGTGGTGCTCGGCGCACTCGCCGGCACGAGCGTGCTGATCGGCGACGAGTCCCGCCAGCAGGCAACGATCGATCGCGACCCCGGAAGTGCGGAGACCGCGAACTCGCCGACGGCAGGTTCTGCGCCGGAAGCAACCGACATCCAGGACCCGGCGATCGCACCGTCGACCGCCCCGGACGAGATGAGCGGTGGCGACGACAGCAACGAGGTCGGCGGCGGCGCGCCGGCGCCGGCTGCGGGCGGCGAAGCGACCGTGGGAGCGCCTGATCCGAGCGTGCCCGGCGCCGAATCCGCGAAGGCCGATCGGGCGGGCGACGCCACGAGCGCCGGCGACACCGCCGCCACAGCTGTGCCACCGCCTGCGGACTACGAGGCGTTCGTCGACCACGACCGCATCTGCATCGTGACGTTCGACGAGACGCAGCTCGCACTTCCCGACGGGCGCATCCCGATGCAGATCACGCAGGGGCCGTTCGGCCTCTATCTCGTCTGCGGCTGACCGCCGACCGCTGACGGCGCCCTCAGCAGTCCTTGCAGTCGTCGAAGCTGTCGACGGCGCGCTCGTCGACGAGCGGATGCACGCGCGCACGAACCGTGCGCCGACCTCGCGTGCCGCCGATCGTCACCGTGCGCGTCGACACGTTGTTGTCGTGGTTGGCCTCGGCGATGACGTCCGTCGGGTTCGCGTCCACACGCACGTGGTACGAGCCGTTCGGCACGGTCGTGATGTCGAACGACTGGCCCGCGATGTCCGGGCCGTAGAAGTCGCCCGAGCCGACCGACATCGACAGTCGCGCCCACAGCGATCCGGAATCCGTTCCGCAGCCGCCCGACCCGCCGCCGCCACGCATGCCGCCCACCACGCCCGGCCGGGTGGTGTCGACCTGGTCGGTGTCGACGATGCACCAGCTGTGCTTGCCACCGTCACGCACGAGCGTCCCGTCGAGCCTGGTGAGCGAGTACGCCGCGAACGCGGAGAAGTGGAAGTGGTCGTGTCCCGGCGCGTCATGCCACACGAGCGTGCCCCGCGCCTGGCGATCCGCGCGCTCGCCGTCACGCGAGAACACCTGGTAGGCGGCAAGGGTCGTGCCGCTCTCGCGAAACGCTTCCACCTCGAGCGGACCCGGTCCGGCATTCCACGTGAGCGCCCCGAAGCGCAGCAGGTCGCGCACCTGTCCACGGCGCCGGATCGTGTCGGTATGGATGTCGTAGCTCGGCGCAGCCTGCAGGTCGGGCAGGTCGACGTTCGCCGGCGCTGCCGGTGCCGCCTCTCCCACGCGCGGGGCGGGTCCTGCATCGCGTCGCGCCTCGCGCGCAGCGAGCGCTGCCTCGACCACGCGCAGCTTGTCCGCGTACCACTGCGGCTCAGGCCGCGACGGCGCGACGTGACCCTTGTGCGCGCGCGGGCGCAGCACGCCCATGCCGATCGAGGTGCTGCCCGGGCTGATGCAGAACTCGCACTCGGGCAGCGACTGGCGCGACACGCGCACGCTGCGCACGGTGAGCGGCACCGTCACCGAGTCGTTGCTGCGGTCGGCATCGGCGATTCCGTCGAGCGGATCGATGTCCACGCGCAGCTGGTAGGCGCCCGCCTTCGGCGGCGCGAACGTCGCCACGCGTGTCGGCAGCTGCATCGCCCAGCCGCGATCGAGGCCCGTCACGCGGCCGAGCACGAATGCACCTGCAGCGCCTGCTTCGCAGCCGTCCCACGACGATGGATACGTCGGCTCGTCGGGCGAGCCAGGGCGGTCCAGTCGCACCGCGCCGACCGCGCCGCACAGCGGCGCCGACCACTGGTGCAGCTCCGTGCCCGTGGCGTCGACGATCGTGTAGCGCACGAAATTCGCAGTGGTGCCCATCCTGCCGGCCAGCCGCTTCGACAGCACCTGCACGTACGCGCCCGCGCTCACGCGAGCGGCACCATTGGCGCGATCACCCGCGGCGTACGTCGCCTGCTCGGCCCACGTCGACCCGTCCGAACGACGATGGAATCGCAGCTCCAGCGGTGCGCCCTCCGCTCCGACCCAGATCCCGTGCGACAAGCCGCGCTCGATGATCCGACCGTTCCTGTCGCGCACGTAGCTGAGCGTCGCGGTCGGGGTCGCCACGATCGGGCGAAGGTCAGGGGCGACATACGGCGGCGGTGGCGGCGGCATCGGAATCGGCATGCGCCGAAGCCTATCCGCGCGGTCGCGTGCGCGCGCGACATGCGGATTGGCGTCGCATCGCTCGTGACGTAACCCGTCACATATGCCGATTTCGTTCGGAGCGATTGCGCACGCGTCTCGCAACCGCGGTATCGCACACGGATCGCGGCACTCAGTGCGCCGAGCGCAGCTTCGGGTCGAGCAGCATCTGGACGAAGTCCACGAGCGTGTTCGCGACGATCACGAATGTCGCCGCGATGAGGCCGCCGACGAACAGCATCGAGAAGTCCGTCGTGCCGAGCCCGCGCATCACGAAGCCGCCCAGGCCCGGCAGGCCGAAGATCGACTCGGTGAAGATCGCACCGCCGAGCAGGCCGGCGAAGTCCATGCCGAACATCACCACGATCGGAATCATCGCGGTGCGCATCACGTGCATGCGGAACACGCGACCCTTCGGCAGGCCCTTGGCCTCGGCAGTCTTGACGTATTCCTCGCGCAGCTTCTGGCGCACGGTCGTTCGCGTCATGCGGGTGTACACGCCGGCGCTCACGATCGCGAGCGTCGCCGCAGGCAGGATCATGTGGTGCAGCCAGCCGAACAGGCCGCCCTCGAGCGGACCCATGTAGCCACCCGGCGGGAACAGCGCCACGTCCGCGGTGAACCACTTGAGCAGCAGCAGGCTCAGCCACGCGGTCGGGAACGAGATCCCGATGAGCGCGACGACCATCATCGTGCGGTCACCGCGCGAGCCAGCCGTGACTGCGCCTCGCGCACCTGCGGTCACGCCTGCGGCAAGCCACAGGATCGCCGCGAGCATCGCGAGCCCGAAGGTCACCGGCACGGCCTTGAGCGCCATCGGAACGATGTTGGTGTTGCCCTGTGACGGCGACGGGAAGTCGCCGGTCACGGTCATCTTGAGGAAGCAGCGGTATGCCGCGATGTTGCCGCCGTCGAAGCAGAACCGCTGCTCGACCGCCTTGATCGATTCTTCCGTCGGCGTCTTGCCGGCGAAGCGCACGGCAGGGTTGCCGGGCGGCAGCACCACGAGCACCCAGAACAGGATCATGCTCACGAGCAGCAGCTTGATGATGCCGTCGAGCATGCGGACGAGGATGAACCCACCCATCAGCGGTTCCCCTTCGGATCGAATGCTTCCTCGAGGCCTTCGCCCACGAGGTTGGCGCACAGCACGGTGAGCATCACGGGGATGCCGCCGCCGGCGGCGACCCACCACGCGGTCGAGTAGAACGCACGGCCATCGTTGATGAGGTTGCCCCAGCTCGGGGTCGGTGGCTGCACGCCCACGCCCAGGAACGACAGGCCCGCCTCGCCGAGGATCATCGCCGCGAGCAGGATGCCGGCGTAGGTGATGATCGTCGGGACCAGGTGCGGCAGCACGTGCAGGAACATGATGCGGTTGTTGCCGGCGCCGAGCGCGCGAGCCGCCTCCACGTACTCCTTGTTGCCGAGCTCGATCGAGTTGGAGCGGATGATGCGCGAGAACCCGAACGAGCTGAGCCCGCCGAGCAGCAACATCGGTACGAGCAGCGACGATGCCTTGATCGGTCCGATCTGCCCGCTCATCGCGATCGCCGCGGACAACGCGATCGCGAACAGCATGAACGGGAACGCGATCATCACGTCCACGACATACGTCAGGACCTTGTCGACGCGCCCACGATAGAAGCCGCCCGCCATGCCCACGAGCGTGCCGAGGGTGATGCACAGCATCGTCGCGCCGATGCCGACGCGCAGCGACACGGAGCCGCCTGCAAGCGCTCGGATGAACACGTCTCGGCCGAGCCCGTCGGCACCGAAGGTGTACTCGGTGCGCATGCCGGGCCCGACGGCAGGCATGCCCTTGAGATCGACGACCTCGATCTTCGTGCCGTTCTGCGTGATCGTTCCGTCGAGGTTCTGCTCGACCGCGGTGCGGCCCGCCCAGTGCGCTTCGAACCAGGGCGTCGCGAACGATGCCGTGCAGATGAGGATGAATCCGACGAGCGCGATCATCGCGATCTTGTTGGTGCGGAAGCGTCGAACGGCGAGCTGCGTCGGGCTCTCGCTCTGCGTGCCCGCGAACTCCTCGCGACGACCAGTCAGGAGCGTGCCCGTGCCCTGCAGGTTCGTCGGCAGGGACGCGCCGGTAGATCCGTGGCGGTTGGGCTGTGACATGCCGGCAGCGGTCATGAGTCGCCACCGCCCTCGGCCTCGGCGTCTGCTTCCTTCGGCTCGTACCCGACTTCACCCTCGTGGAATTCACCGTTGTTGACGCCCGAGCCGTCGACCGTCGCCTTCATCATGAGGAAGTCGTAGAGCGGGTGGAAGGTGTAGTCGCCGACGCGCTTGCTGATGAGGTTGCGCTGCACGCCGTGGGAGATCGGCGCCCACGCGGCGTCCTCCTCGATGATCTTGCGGTCGAGCTCGCCCCACGCCTTCGCGCGCTCGTCGAGATCCATCATCGCGCTGATGCGCTTGATGTCCTCGTCCGCGCCGGTGTACCACGCCAGGTTGTTGGAGTGGTCGGGATTGATGTGTGCGCCGTTGAGGTTCGAGTCGATGAACGTCGCGCCCTCGGGGTAGTCCGCACCCCAGCTCGCGAAGCCGATCTGTGTCTTGTTCTTTTCGGCGCCGACCACCTGGTAGTAGGCGGAGAAGTCCAGACAACGGGTGCGAGCCTTGAAGCCGAGCTGGCGCAGCACCTCCTGCAGGTACTGGGCGCTGTCGGGGTTCGGCGGCGTCGTCATGCACCAGATCGTCACTTCGCCCGGCGTGATGCCGCTCTCCTTGATGAGCTGCTTCGCCTTCTTCAGGTCCTGCTTCGGGTACGGCTCGTAGCCCGTGTAGCCGGGAGTCGTGGGCGGCAGGATGGTGGACGACGGCGAGCCCGCGCCACCACCGAGCTTGACCATCGCGCGACGATTGATCGCCCAGTTGACGGCCTGCCGGACCTTGACGTTGTCGAACGGCGGCGACGTGGTGTTCATCCAGATGTAGGAGGTGCGCGCGAGCTCGTGCTCGTGCAGGAACGGCTTCCATTCCTCGCTCGACTCCAGGAACGGCAGCTTCGAGCGCGGGATCGCGGTCATCGCGGCATCGGCCTTGTCCTGGAGGATGAGGGTGATCGCGTTCTCGTCGCTGACGCCGAGCGACACGACGATCTCGTCGACCTTGCCGTCGGGTGAATCCTCGGTCCACTGCTTGAAGGCCGGGTTGCGCTTGAGCACCACGCGGCGCGACGGGTCGTACTCGGCGAACATGTACGGCCCGGTGGGGGCGGTGCGCGTCTTCTGCGACAGGTCCTCGGCGGGGGTGCCCTTCGGCACGGTGAACGAGAACGGCAGCGCGAGCACGTACAGGAACGTCGCGTCGGGTCGGGTCAGGTGGAAGGTGACGGTGCCGGTCGCATCGTCGGCGACGACGCCCGACACGCTGCCCTTCTTGGCCTCGTACACCTTGTCGAAGCCCTCGATGACGCTGAAGAAGCCGGCGCCCTGCGACTGCACGTGTGCCAGTCGGTCGAACGTGTACTTCACGTCGGAGGCGACCACTTCGCGGTTGGCGGGCGGGCCGAAGTTGACGCCCTTGCGGACCTTGAACGTCAGCGTCCTGCCACCATCGGAGATCACCGGCATCGCCTCGGCGATGTCGGGCACGAGCTCGGTTCCGCTCGGTCCGGTCTCCTTCTTGAAGGTCAGCAGGCCGTTGTAGACGTTCACCTGCATCGTCCACGACAGCGACATCCACGACACGTGCGGATCGATCGAATCGGGCGGAGTCAGCGACGTCATGCGCAGCGTGTTGGCGGCGCCGGTGGACTTGGGAGCCGGCCCGAACGCGAGCAGGATCGCGGCGAACGCCACGATGCCAACGATGGTGATGAGCCTGCCCTTGTCCATGCGCCTTGAGATGTCCCGTCCGTGCGTCGCCGTGTCCGAGGCGAACGCGTCCCTGCCGATCTGTCGAGATTCACGAAGGTTCCGTTGCGCGGGGTCGAAATACCGGTGATCAAGCTCCCGAGCGAATCGACCGATGAGCCACCATGATCACCACCGTGCTGTCCACGACCTTCTCGACCATCTCCGAGCGCTGGAAGGCGATCCTCGGTGCGACGGTCGTGGCGACGATCGCGCTCATGATCGCCATCGTCCTTCTCGTGCCGATGATGATGGGCGTGCTCACGGCGAGCATGATCGGCGGTGGCTCGTCGCAGGGGACCTCGATTTCCGGCACTGGTGGCGCGACGGGCGGCACCATGACGATGACGATCAATGGGGAGACGACCACGGTCCCCATGCAGTCGGGCAGCACCGCGTCGTCCGGGACGGCATTCGGCTCGACGAAGCCGGCCGTCGAAAAGCCGGGCATGGGCGCGATCATGATGGTCCTCGTCGTCGGCCTGGTGATCATGGTGATGTCGATCGCGACGGCGACGATCGGCGTGTTCGCCGCGACGGGATCCGGCGTCGGCGATGCGATCCGCGAGGGCATCCGTACGTCGCCGCATGCATTCGTGCAGAGCCTCAAGGTCGGCTGGCCGGCGCTCGTTTCCTACGTCGCCGCGCTCATCGCGATGATCATGGTGTCGCCCGTCATCGGGATCGTGCTGTTCCTCGTGTCGATCGTATTCTTCCTGCGCGCCGGCGCACTGGCGACGGTGGCGATCGGATCGATCGCGCATGGCCACGTGTCGTATTCACCCGAGCTCGCGCGCGAGGCGGTGCGCGGACGGATGGGGTCGGCGATCGGCGCCAACGTCGTCGGCAGCCTCGTCGGTGGCGTGATCGCCTGGATTCCGCTCGCCGGCCCCGTGTTCATGTCGGCGTTCATCAGCGCGATGTGGGAGGAGTTCGGCGACGGTGGCGCGCCGCGTCCCGGGTCGAGCGGCTCGCCACTCGACGGCTCCGACCAGAGGGCACCCGGCATCGAGGCCGCGAGTTCGCCGGCCACCTCCGCAGCACCGGTCGCGGCCACGACGCCGATCGCCGTCGTGCCGCCCGCCGCAACACCGGTCGCGGCCACGTTGCTGGCAGGTCCGACGTGGTACCTCGATGCGAGCCCAGCCGAGCCGGCCGGCTCGTGGATCCAGCTGGGCGAGCCGGGACGCATCGCGCTCCAGATCCAATGGTCGACGGGCGAGGCGCCGGCGCTGCAGCTCGCGGACCAGGCAGGCACGTGGCGGACTCCGCCGCAGCAGCCGACGCAGTCGGGCGAGGCGACCTGGCTCGACCTGCCGGCAGGCTACACATGGGTCGCGGTCGTGCCGAGGGCGGCACGGCAGCAGCTGTGGGTCTCGAGCATGCTTCCGAGCATCCCCGGCACCGGTGACGCCGCGATTGCCGCGTAGGTCGTCGCGCACCTGTTCACGAACGTCGCGAACCTGCTTGAAGTACCGGGCAACGACGACGAGCGGTGGCGGCGTGCCGCCGATCAGGCACCCGCAGGCGATCCCGGGACCCGCGCGAACGGGTTCGATCGGACCCGGCCCGGACCACCGTGCTACCGCGCCTGGAGCGAAGTTCCGCCCGGCTAAACGTGGATTTCGCTGGAGGAACGCTCCGCCGATGCGCTGGAGATCGACGTCGCGACGCACGTGCCGATCGTCGCCCCGCCGGCCGGCTGAGTCGCCAGCACGCTGCCACGCGCCTATGATCCGCGCGATATGACGCCGCCGCCCGCACCAGACGATGCCGCCATGCCCGATGCCGACGCCCAGCGCGTGGAGTTCGACTCGCAGCTCGATGCCGCGCGCGAGAAGTACGAGACGTCCGTCGACAACACGCTGGGCGTGGAGGAGGAGTACGCGATCTGCGACCCCGCCACGCTCGATCTGGTGCCGCGCTACGAGGACCTGCGCACGGTCGCCGAAGACGCCGGGCTCGACCAGGCCGTCGCCGGTGAGCTGCTCGCGAGCGAGATCGAGTTTCGCACCGGACGCAACGAGACCTGGTCGGACGCGTTCGACGAGCTCGTTGACATCCGCCGCCGCGTGGCGCAGGTCGCGCGCGACTCCAGGGCCGTGCTCGGCGCGAGCGCCACGCATCCGTGGGCGGACTACCGCGAGCAGGACACCGTCAAGCTGCCGTACTACGAGCAGCTCGTCGCGAAGATGCAGTACGTGGCGCACCGCAACAACACCTTCGGGCTGCATGTGCACGTCGGCGTGCAGGGCGCCGATCGTGCGATCCGCGTCGCCGACGCGATGCGTGCATACCAGCCACTGCTGCTGGCACTGAGTGCATCGTCGCCGTTCCTGGACGGCCGCGACACGGGTCTGGCGTCGTCGCGCCACATGATCTTCAGCCGCAACTTCATTCGCGGCAACGTCGCGCCTGTGTTCGGCACACTCGACGGGTATCTCGACCACCTGCGCTGGCTCAACGACGTGGACTCGATCGACACCGTCGGCCAGGTCTGGTGGGGAACGCGCCCGCACGTGCTGCACGGTACGGTCGAGCTGCGCATGTTCGACGGCCAGCCCGACGTGCGCGACACGCTCGCGCTCACGGCGCTGGCGAGCGGTGCGATCGCACACCTGTGCGCGCTGCACGACGCGGGTGAGCTGCGCGCGCCGGTGGAATCGCACCTGGTCGACGAGAACTGCTGGCGCGCGGCACGCTGGGGCACCGACGCCGTGTTCATCGATCTGCAGGACGTCGCCGGCGCACGCAAGATGTGCGCCGCGGAGGCGATCGGACGGCTCATCGCGGATGCGCGCACCGCGGGAGCCGCCAAGGGTCTCGACCTGGACGCCGGGCTCGATCGGGCGCAGCAGCTGCTCGACGCCGGCTGCAGCGCGCTGTGGCAGCGATCGGTGCATGAGGAGACCGGCAGCCTCAGTGACATGTACCGCGCGGTGCTCAACGCGACGATGTCGAGCGCCGACGAGACCGAGCCGGTGGCGAGCGGCGGCGCGTAGCGGGCGGCGGCGCGATCACGTCGTGGCGGGACGCTGCGGCAGGCGCAGCCAGAACACCGTTCGGGACCGGTCGTCGCGGCGGTACCCCGCCTGGCCACCGAGCGATCGCGTGAGCTCGTCGACGATGGCAAGGCCCAGCCCGAGGCCGCGTTCGGATGTCGGGCTGTCGCGCGTGAAGCGCTGGAACAGCAGCGGCTCGAACTCGTTGCGAATGCCGGTGCCGGCGTCGATGACTTCGATGAGGACATGTCCGGTCGACGGCGTGACGTGCACCTCGACGTTCGGAGCGCCGTGGTTGGCGGCGTTGTCGAGCAGCTGCGTGACGATCTCGCGCAGGGCCACGGGCTCGGCATGGACATTGCAGGCGGTCGGGTCGTCGCCGTACTGGTAGGTCACCGTGGCATCGATGCCCGAGTCGATGATCGAGTCGACGAGCTGGCACAGGTCGAGGCGTTCGGGGGCGGAGCGCAGCGTGCCGTCATCGATGGACGCGGCGACGAGGAGCGTGTCGACGATCGAGGCGAGTCGCGCGACCTGACGGGCGATGAGCTGCTGGAGCGGCTGCAGCTGGTCGGTGGGCAGCTGCTGCCAGCGGGTCTCGAGCGCGTCGGCCAGTCCAAGCAGCGTGTTGATCGGAGCGCGCATCTCGGTTGCGACGATCCGAGTGGCACGGTCGCGGATCGCTTCGGCGTCGAGCAGCTGGCGATGGGCGTGCTGCACCCGTCGCGCGACGTCGTCGGCAGCACGGTCGATGATCCGCTGACGGCGGTCGGTGTCGTCGCGTGCGAGCGCGAGGCCGATGAGGTGCGCAAGCATGACGAGCTGCTCGCGTTCCGTGCGCCGTAGCGGCGGTGTGAGCGGGCTTGCCCATGCCTCGATGCCGACGCTGGCGTGGGTACCGCGCACGCGCACGAGACGCGATGCACGCGCAGCCGACGGGGCGAGCGAGCAGCTGCCGATGGCTTCGATGATCGTGTCGTCGGCATTCGTGACGGCCAGCGCGACGAGCCCCCAGTCGTGGGCCGTGGCGGCGAGCACGTCGGGCAGGTGTGCGCGGACGTCGGAGCTGGCCACGAGGCCCTCGATCGCCTGCCACGGATCGGTGCGCCCGCGCGCGAAGAGGTCGTAGGTGCGGCGCGGAGCGCGTATGGCGATCCACAGCAGCAGGCCCGCGGCGAGCGACGTGCAGCTCATCAGCAATTCGGCGGTCGGGCTCGGGAGCAGGAACCACATGAGGTAGGCAGCGCCGAACACCGCGAGCGTCACGGCAAGCAGTCGTCCGCGCATGCGCGCGGCGCCGGTGGTTCCGCGGGCGGCGACGACGAGGATCCACACGGACAGCAGGATCGTCACGACGAATTGGAGCAGGAAGACGCCGAACGCGACCGTGTACCACCAGGGTGGCGAGTCGTGGTTGGGGCCGGGGAGGGTCGGCATGGCGAGCAGCCAGATGACGATGCAGGCGGTCAGGGCGTCGGCGGCGAACACGAGTCGTGAGCGATCTCGGCCGCTCAGTGCCTGCACCAGATGCAGCAGCAGGGCGGGGAGGATGACGACGAGGGCGACGGGCAGTCGCCAAGCCCACGCGTTGTCGGCGGTCTCGTAGTTGAATCCGAACGGCTCGAACGGCACGGCTGCGGCGATGAACGCGACCATCGTCGCCGGAACCCACCCATAGCCGGGCTGGCGATCGCGTCGCAGGTCGAGCAGCGCGATGCCGATCGCGATCGCGCCGCCAAGCAGCGCAACGATGGGCAGCACGAGCGAGGGCAGGTCGGACACCACCCCATGATGACCGACGTGCAGGACCTACGTCGTGACGTCAGGCAGGCGAACCGCCGAATCCTTCCATCGTCGAATTCCGGTCGGCTTCCCGGCAGCTGTCTCGCACGTTCGTCCGGAGGGTGGGGTAGGGTCGCGGCTCGTGCCGGCCATGGCTGCGCGGACCATTGTGTCCCCGTATGCCGGAAGCGGTGATTCACAACCACCATGCGGCGCCGGCCGGTGCCGCCAGATCCAGGAGATAACGTGGAGTTCTTTGCAGACCACGGCGTGCTGTTTGCACTGCTTGCAGGCGCCTTTGGCGTGCTGTACGGCATCGTGCAGATCGTCAGCCTCATGAAGCTGCCCGACGGTGACGATCGCATGCGCGAGATCGCCGCGGCAATCCAGGAAGGCGCGTCCGCCTACCTGCGTCGCCAGTACATGACCATCGCCGCCGTCGGCGTCGTCGTCACCCTGCTCGTCGGATTTGTCATCGACTGGTACACGGGTGTCGGCTTCATCATCGGTGCGGTGCTGTCCGGTGCAACCGGCTTCATCGGCATGCACGTGTCGGTGCGGGTGAACGTGCGCACCGCCGAGGCTGCCAAGTCCGGTCTGGCCAAGGGCCTGTCCACCGCATTCCGCGGCGGCGCGGTCACCGGTCTTCTCGTCGTCGGCTTCGGCCTGCTCGGCGTCGCCGGCTACTACGGCGCGCTCACGAACTGGCTCGACCTCGACATCGCGAACCAGAAGGATCTCGAGCACATCAAGAACGGACTCATCGGCCTCGGCTTCGGTGGCTCGCTCATCTCGATCTTCGCTCGACTCGGTGGCGGCATCTTCACCAAGGGTGCCGACGTCGGTGCGGACCTGGTCGGCAAGATCGAAGCCGGCATCCCGGAGGACGACCCCCGCAACCCGGCCGTGATCGCCGACAACGTCGGTGACAACGTCGGCGACTGCGCCGGCATGGCAGCCGACCTGTTCGAGACCTACGCGGTGACCGCGGTCGCCGTGATGGTGCTGTCGCTGCTGCGATTCGAGCCGGAAGTTGCGGAGCGCGCAGTCATGCTGCCGCTCGCAATCGGCGGCGTCGCCATCATCGCGAGCGTCATCGGCACCTTCTTCGTGCGCGGCAAGAACGTCATGGGTGCGCTCTACAAGGGCGTCCTCGGCGCCGGCGTGATCAGCGCCATCGGCACCTGGTTCGTCCTCGACGGCATCGTCGGCGACGGTCTCGAGCTCAATACCGACGTGACGTACACCCACGGCGAGCTGTACGTCTCGGCGATCGTCGGCCTCGTCATCACCGGTCTGCTCATGTTCATCACCGAGTACTACACGGGGACGAACTGGAAGCCGGTCAAGGACGTCGCCAAGGCGTCGGAGACCGGTCACGCGACGAACATCATCGCGGGCCTCGGCAAGGGCTTCGAGGCCACTGCTGCACCGGTCGTCGTCATCGTCGTGGGCATCCTGGTCGCCTACAACGTCGCCGATCTGTACGGCGTCGCGATCGCGGTCATGAGCATGCTCGGCCTTGCCGGCATCATCGTCGCGCTCGACGCGTTCGGTCCGATCACCGACAACGCGGGCGGCATCGCGGAGATGGCCGACCTGGACGAGAAGGTCCGCAACGAGGTCACCGATCCTCTCGATGCGGTCGGCAACACGACCAAGGCCGTGACGAAGGGCTACGCGATCGGTTCGGCCGGTCTCGCCGCGCTCGTGCTGTTCGCTGCCTACACCGACGACCTCGAGGCCATCGGCGTCGACACCGTCGGTGCGTTCGACCTGTCCAACCCGCTCGTGCTGACGGGTCTGCTCATCGGTGGTCTCATGCCGTTCCTGTTCGCCGCGCTGGCAATGGGCGCGGTCGGCAAGGCCGGCGGTGCGGTCGTCGAGGAAGTGCGACGCCAGTTCCGCGAGAACCCGGGCATCATGGAGGGTACCTCCAAGCCGGACTACCGCACCTGCGTCGACCTCGTCACCAAGAGCGCGATCCGCCAGATGATGGTTCCGGCCCTCTTTCCACTGGTCATTCCGATCGTCGTCGGCATCCTCAGCTTCCAGATGCTGGGCGGCCTGCTCGTCGGTACCATCGTCACGGGTATCTTCCTGGCGATCTCCATGACCGCCGGTGGTGGTGCGTGGGACAACGCCAAGAAGCTCATCGAAGACGGTGCGCATGGCGGCAAGGGCACCGACGCGCACGCTGCGTCGGTGACCGGCGACACGGTCGGCGATCCGTACAAGGACACCGCTGGCCCGGCCATCAACCCGCTCATCAAGATCGCCAACCTGGTTGCGCTCTTGATGATCCCCGTCTACGTGAGCGTCGGCGGCGACTTCGGCAACTATCTGGGTGTGTGGCTCGACAAGTAGCCACGCGTCAGACCGCTCGCACGCACGTGCGAACGGCATGCACTTCGCAGGACCCCGGCCACGCGGCCGGGGTCCTGTCGTCTTCGCGGGCGCGCGCATGCGCACCAGAACGTGCAACGGGAACGGATCGGTCGTCGAACTACGGGTGGAGGCGACAGATCCGGGACGATCCGCGCATGCATGACCACCGCCACCAGACAGGGGACGAACCATGACGACGATCTCAGCCATTTCCATGCCGTCGGTATTTCAGGCCGATCACGGCACGCTCAAGGGCGCTGCAGTGGGAGCCGGAGCGGGAGCGCTCGCGGGCGGTGCCGTCGGCCTGGGCATGGGCCTCTGGCAGGGTGCCCCGGGAATCGGAGCGGGCGTGGGTGCGCTCGGCGGACTCGTCGGTGGCGCCGCGACCGGCACGTTCGGGGCGTGGGGCGGCGTGGCGGCGACGGTCGGTGCTCCCGTGCTTGCCGGCGCTGCAATCCTTCGCTACTACGGTCCCACCGACATCGGCCTGATGATCGGCCTCATGGGTGGAGTCGCGGTCGGCGTCGGTGCGCTCGCGGGGTCGATCGCGGGCGGCCTCGCCGTCGGCAATCAGTAGTTGAAGCGCTTGGCGAAGAAGGTACCGATCGCCTTGCTCGGGCCCGTGAACGTCGACGGGTCGAACTTCGTCGCCGAGTCGATGTCCTTCTGCAGCAGGTCCTGGACGGCCTCCACGAACTTCGGGTCGCTCGTGTGGATGCCCACTTCGTGATCTGCATCCGCGGATCGCTTGGTGAGGTTGTAGGACGAGAGGATCGCCTGGTCGTCGGCGATGAGCGCCTTGCGATGCAGGGTGCCCGGAATCTCGTACGCGGTGCCGCCGTTGGCGATCACGTCGGCCATGTGTGAACGGGCGACCCATCCGACGGGCGGCGCGACCGGTGCTTTTTCCGACGCGATGATGCGTACGTCCACACCGCGCTTCGCGGCGTCGTGGATGTCGTTCATCACGTCACGGTCGGAGATGCCGGGCGTCGCGATCCACAGTCGCTCCCTGGAGTTGCGAATCAGGTCGCGGTAGCCCTCGGTCAGCTCGAAGCGTTCTTGCTCCGGGGCGTTGGCGATGATGCGCAGCTGCGTGGGGTCGTCGGTCTTGGCCGGTGCGCCATCGAGCGCCTCGGTCACCGAGCGCGTGTGGCGCTCGGTGACGTTGCCACCCACGCGCCCCCAGCGGTCGAGCTGGTCGGCGGCAAGGCGAGCGGCCGCGACCCCGGTGAGCCCGACCATGCTGTCCTTGTAGCTGTCGGTGAGCGGCACGAGATTCATGCCGCCGACGAAGCCGGTGTTGCCGTCGATCGTCACGACCTTGCGGTGGTCGACGTGCTTGAGCGCGGGATGCTCCTTCGCGCGCGGCGCCCCTGGAATGCGCGTCGTGAGGATCACGTTGCCGCCGGCGTCCTGGATCTTGTTGCGCATGCGGTGGTACGAGCCCGGCGGCAGCGCCATCGAGCTGATCCAGTCCGTGACGACGTTGACCTCGACGCCACGCTTGGCGGCACCTTCGAGCGCGGTCACGAGCGCCGCACCCTTGCCAGCATCGGTGAATCCGAAGAATTCCGCGTTGACGACCTGCTTGGCGCCGTTGACGGCATCGACGATCGCCGGGGCGGCGTTCGTCTCGTCGAACAGCTTCCAGCCGCCGTTGGACACGGCAGGACCGGCGGAATCCTCGGCGATGAACCCCGGTCGCGCCGCGCCGGCACCGGTGATGATCCCGTCCAGACCGCGCAGCTGCGTGGGGCCTGTGGCGGCGTCGACCTTCGGGGCCGCAGCGTCATCGATCTTCGGAGTGCTCGGGACTGGCGCATCGTCCACCGGTACCGGCTTCGGCATCGGGGTCGCTGGTGGGGCGGAGGTGACTGCGGAAATGGCCATCATCCGGCTGTCGGGACCGTGCGTCTCCGCTTCGAGCCGGCTGGGCGGAGTTGGCCGCGTCAGGTCACCCGGCCGGTACCGGCGCGGCCACCGCGTCGTCTCGAGCTGGCGTCGTTCGGGCGTCCCGCACCCGGTGAGCGTGCCCAGCGTCAGGCACATGCCGACGCTCAGCACGCTCAGTGATCTTCATTCCCGTCGGAGGGAGTTCGGTCAGGCAGCAGCGGGCTCAGCGGGCTTGTCGCCCGCGGGCTTGTCGCCAGCGGCCTTGTCCCCGGCAGGCGTGTCGCCCGTCGCGGCGCCCTCCGCCGCGCCATCGCGAGCTGCGGTCGGCCTGGTCGGGGCGGCCGTCTCGCCGGCGGCGACCGTCTCCGCGCCGGTCGCGGCATCGACCGCGCCGGTTTCACCGGGCTTCGGCTCACCGGGCTTCGGCTCGCCGGGCTTCGGCTCGCCGGCAGGGATCGGCGTGCCGTCGGGGCCGATCGCGGGCTCGCCGGTCGCGACGGGCTTTTCGTCGGGACCGAGCGTCGGTTCGCCGGCCTTCGCTGCAGCCTGGCGCACGGTCTCGTCCTTCTCGGTTCCCGCGGCGATCGCCTCGAGCTCGGGTTTGGTGACGGTGCCGTCCTTGATGCCCGCTTCGAGTGCGTCGAGGCCTTCCTTGCCGAGGCGCGACTCGATCGTCGTGCGCTCTTCGGGAGTCAGCGTGCCGTCTTCCATCGCGGCGGTGATGTCCTTCTCGAGTTTGGCGGAAGCCGCTCCGTCGACCTGCTCCTGCAGGCCGGCGATCTCCGTGTCGGTCGCCGTGCCGTCCTCGACCGCCTTCGCGACCTCCGTCATGCCGGCCTCGGCCAGCTTTTCCGACAATGACGCGCGCTCGGCATCGGAGATCGAGCCGTCTGCGAGCGCCGTCGCCAGCTCGGCCTTGAGTGCGCCGACTGCCTTCGGGTCGACCGCGACGGCATCCTTGAGCAGCTCAACGCCCTTCTTTGCGCCGTCGTTGAACTTGGCCCGCTCGTCCTCGGGCTCCAGCCACGGGTTGTCGTTCATCTTGTACAGCGACTCGATGAACGCCGTCATCAGCTGGTCCTGCAGCTTCTTGTTGAGCTTCTGCGTGTCCGGATCGATCACCGGGAACGGACCGCCGACACCCAGGTTCTCCAGGGTCGGGCGCGTGTCGATCGTCGACGAGCCCGGCAGGCCGACCGGTGCGATGTCGCCGCCTCCGACCGCCGTCGCCGGCGTGGAGATCAGGCCGGTGCCGGCACCCGTCGCCTCGACCGCGGCCTCGGTCTCGGCGTTGTTTCCGCCGCCGCCCTCGTTGCCGCCACCGTTGTTCTCGTTCACCTCGAACTGCACGCCGGTGAAGTCCAGCTGCGAGCGCAGGCCCTGCGGGAGCGTGCCCACGTGGCGGTTGAAGTCGCCCTGGTTCACGTCGACGTCAGGACGCAGGTAGTACTGGCGGATCGCCTCGACGCGCTCGGGTGACATCGTCTGGTCACCAGGCGGGTTCCACCCGATCAGCTTGTTGATCTTGGGTTCGGTCATCACGCTCGGGTCGAGCGCCGTATGTGCGTGACCGCCGGTGAGCATCGTGTTGAACAGGTCTGGTCGGCCGAGCTGCTGCGACGCGATCGCGACCATCTTGAAGTACGCGTTCTCGCCGTCGTTGGCACCCGTCGAGTTGCCGTCCTGGTTGTTGAAGCCGTTGAAGCGACCGCTGCCGGACGTGCCGTCGTCGCTGAGCGCCATCGCATACGCCCAGTCTGCCGGGATGCCGCTGTCCATCGCCTTGCGATACGTCGCGAACCAGTCAGCCGAATGGTGGCTGCGAGCGATGTTGTTGCCGCTCACGTCCTTGGGATCGATCGCGATCTGCGCAACGGTCTTGCCCGACCCCGGAACCTGGTACCCGGACACCGCGTCACGCTTGGCCGCGAGCTCGGCGGGCAGGTCGGCCGGGCGCTCGTTGGTGAGGCCGGTCAGGTAGTTCACCGTCGCCAGCACCGGCGCGCCGCCCTGGTCCTGCAGTGCAACGATCGACGCCCAGTCCTGATCGGTGATCGGAAAGCCCGGCATGCCGGCCAGGTCCTTGATCGCGCTCAGGCCCGTGTAGCTCTGGATCGCCTGGACGTAGTTCTGACCGGGAAGCACACCGTACTGCGGCAGGTGGTTCGCATCGGTCTTGTCGATGATCTCGTTCTTGTCCTTCTGGTTGTTGACGTTCTCGCCTTCCTTGCCGCCGTAGCCGGCGCCGCCCTCCTGGACGTACTTGCCCATCGTCTTCGCCTGCGCGGCGTTGCCGACCGTCTTGTCCATGAAGCGCGGATCGTGCGCGCTCGGAAGCTTCGGCTCGACCTTGTGGTGGCCGGCAGCGCCCGCGGCGCCCGTCGTGGTGGCGGCAGCGCCACCATGTGCATGCGGCATCGTCGCCGTCGCAGCATTGACCGTTCCCATTGCAGTGACTCCCCAGCCACGTGCGGTGGAGTGGCATCCAGGCCGGTCCATCGCGTCCCCCGAGCCCGATGACCATCGATGAGCTGCCGTCCCGGGCTGTCAACGTGGGCGATGCGTACGGTGCGTGGGGCCGTCGCATGGACTCGCTCCGTCACGGTACGACGGAAACCAAACCACGACAAGGGGGACGTCAGAGCAGGGTGGAGGAGGTTCCAGCCGGAAGCGGAGTCGGGTTGGCCGCAACCACGCGATCGGGCGTGACCTGGTCGAGGATCACGCCGAGTGCATCCGCGTCGCGCACGTCGGCGTGCAGCTCGGCGAACGAACGCCAGCACCCGGCGTGGCGCGCGATGCTCTCCGCCGCGCGCGGTGGCAGCGCACTCACCGCGTGCACCGGTCCGGCGGCTGCCAGCGCCCGCACCGCTCGCGTGATCGTCGGCGCCGGACGAACGTGCATCGACAGGTGCTCGTCGAGGTAGCGGCCGAGTTCCCGGTCCAGGTCGACGCCGGCGGCAGTCGCCCAGTCCGTCAGGTAGCTGAGCTGCTCGTGCAGAGCCCCGGCAGCGCGAACGGCCTCCACGTCGAGCGGCTTCACGCGCGCGAAACGTCCGGCGACGTGCTCGAGCGCCTCGGTCCACGCCGCGCCGGGCTCCCACAACACGTGTTCGACGAAGACGACGGACGAGGCAGGGGATGCGGTCATGGGGCAGGCTCCGGAGCAGGGGTCGATGCGGATCGTCGGACCAGCAGGATGACAGCGGCAGCGAGCGTCGCGCCGAGCATGTCGAAGCCAACGTCGCTCACCTGGCCCGAGCGACCCTCCACGAACGTCTGGTGCCACTCGTCGCTGCATGCGTAGGCGAACGTCGCCAGCCACGCTGTCGGAATGCTCCAGCGCCAGGACAGGCCCTCCCCATGCAGTGCGCGCTCGATGAGTACCACGAGCACGCCGAACACCACCACGTGTGCGGTCTTGCGAAGCACGAAATCCAGCAGGTCGTCATCGGAAACGCGCAGATCCGGCCGATCGCTGGCCGCGTAGATGAGCGCGCACCACGCGAGAGCGGCCAGGAAACGGGCGGCGCGGCGAAACGGCGTGGCTGCGTTGACCGACGGTACAGGCATGGGGACGGATCCTATCCGCGTGGCGACGCGTGCCTTCGGCATCGTCGCGATCATCGGCTGCGCGCTCGCGCTGGCCGGCTGTGACGCGTCCTCGTTGCGAGACGATCCGACCGACAACTCGACCCGCATCCTCGGTCGGCGAGTCTGGGTCGTGCTGACCACCGACGGCGGTCGGCGGCTCGTCACGCGTCGAAGCGTGCCGATCGAACGCGGTGACACGGCGCTCGACGTGCTCGCGAAGGTCGCGGACGTTCGTCTGACGCCCGACGGCACCATCGCGCAGGTGAATGGCGAAGGCGGGGGTGCGCTGCGCACCTTCGGCCCCGAACAGGCTGCGTGGTATTTCCGGGCCGACGGCATCGAATCGATCGGCGTCGCCCCGGATCGCTACCGTGTGCAGCCGGGCCAGAGCATCTGGTGGGACCTGCGTCGCTACGACATCTACGAGCGGTTGCCCGTCGCGGTCGGAACGTTCCCCGAACCACTGTTCAGCGGCTGGCGCGACGATGGACGCCGCCTGCGCATCGCACATGGGCGCGACTTTCGGGAGGACGCCGAGCATTTTCGGGACTCGGTCTTCGATGCCCTGGATCCTGATGTGGTGTCGCTCGCGGGCGACAGCGGCGTGGTCGGCATCGGCGGGGAGGACTCCGGCGGCGACGCCGACGAGACGGACCTGCCGGTCGCGGTGCGGCGCAATCGCGCCAATCTCATCATCGGCCGGTGGGAGGAGCTGCGACTCGACCCGAACCTCATCGACATCGGCCTCGACCCGCGCACGTTCGGACTGACGATCTGGATCGAAGGCACCCAGGTGCGGCGACAGGATCCGGACATGGAGTTCAGCGAAGCGCTGCAGGACGCCGAGGGCATCGTCTGGGCCAGCACCACCGATGGGGAACCCGATGGCACGCTCGTGTTCGTGGTGACCGGCATCACCGACGAAGGCGTCCACGCCGCCGCTCGCGCGCTGCGCTCGGGGGCCTGCCAGTTCTACCTCGCCTGCGCGGTCGATCGCGAGGGGCGCGTGATTCGCTGATGGGCGACGTTCGAGGCACTCGCGTGGCGCTGTCGGCCGGCGCGGCGTTCGCCGGGTGGGTAGCCATTCTCGTGGCGCTCAACATCACCGGCCACCCGCTCATTGCAGGCGCGACGTTCGTCGGCCTCGCGGTGCTGGCGCTTCGCCAGGGCATGCTGCGTCTCGTGGTGCTGTCGCTCGTGATCGGCGCGGGCCTGCTGCTCGTGGTTCCGGGCGTGGCGATGGTCGACGGCTCCTTCACGGTCGGGTATGCGGCATCGCTCGTGACGCCCGAGGGATCCGACTGGCTCTGGGCGCTGTGTGCGGTGCTGCGCATTCCGGCGCAGGTGCTCGCAGCAGCGCTGCTTGTGCTCGTGCCCGCACGCCTGCTGCTCGCCGGCGCCGGGCGCCTGAGTCCGAACACCGCGCTGCTGGCGGGACTGGCCGCGCGACTGCGACCGCTGCTGGGCCGTGACGTGCGTCTGGTGCGTGACGAACTTGCGAGTCGTGGTCTTCGCATCGGTCGCGGGACACCGATCGCTGAACGCGCGCGTGGCGTCGCGGCCCTGTGGGAAGCGATCGTTTCCGGCCTGCTCGACCGGGCATTCCAGACCGCTGCCGCACTCGAGACACGCGGCTACGGCGTCGCGCCACCCACGATCGATGCGTTCGGACACCCCGAACTGCAGGACGGCGTGCGACGCGACCGGGCAATCGATCGACTCGTCATCGTCGCGTCGGTCGCGCTCGTCGTCGGCACGATCTGGGCCCGTGCGGCGGGCCAGCTCGCACCTCCGGCCATGCATGCGCTGGGCGACGCGAGCGCAGCACCGAATGCCGTCGCAGGACTGCTCGCCGCTCTCGGCGGCGCGATCGGCCTGCTGCCCCTGCAGTCGCGCCGGTCGCCGACGACCACGACCTCGGCGACTGACACGAGTCGCGCTGCGGCCCGCGCGACGCAGCCCATCGAGCTGCGCGTCGCGAACGCGTCGATGACGTATCCGGCGACCGAGGCTGCGTCGCTGCAGAACGTGTCACTCGTCGTTGCCCCAGGCGAGCTCGTCGTCGTCACGGGAGCATCCGGCAGTGGCAAGTCGACGCTGCTCGACGTCGTCACGGGCGTCGCGCCGCGCGCCACCGGCGGCGTGCGCCGCGGGGAGGTTCGCCTTGGCGCCCACGTGCTCGGCGCCACGCGCCGCGTATCCGACGCTCGGGTTGCGGCGGTCTTCCAGGATCCCGAAGCGCACGTGCTCGTCGGGCAGGTATCGGAGGAGGTCGCCTTCGGGCTGCGACACGCAGGGATCCCGATCGCCGAGATCGAGCGTCGCGTGCTGCACGCGCTCACGCAGCTCGACGTGCGCCACCTCGCGCGGCGCGACTGTGCCACGTTGAGCGGTGGCGAGCTGCAACGCGTGCTGCTGGCCGCAGCGCTGGTGCTGGAGCCGGCAGTGCTCGTGCTCGACGAACCAACGTCGCAGGTCGACGCCGCGAGCGAGCGACGATTCTGGGATGCCGTCGACGACGCCCGCCGCACGCGCGGCATCGGCGTGCTCGCTGCCGAGCACCGGCTCGACCACGTGCTGACGCGCGCGGACCGGATCGTCGTGTTCGACGGCGGGCGCATCGTCGCAGACGCGAGTGCAGCGTCGATCGATGACGTGGCGCCGCAGCTTCGCGTCGATGCATATGCCGGCCTCGCGCCAGCACCGATCGCGCCCGGCGCACCCACGCGCCTGGCCGTGCGTATCGACCGGCTCGACGCCTGCACGGACGATGGCGCAGACGCAACGGCGCGACACACGCTCCTGCGCGGTCTCGCGCTTGCCGCGCCGGCCGGCGCGATCATCACGCTGGAGGGGCCGAACGGGACGGGCAAGTCAACCCTGCTGCGCGCGATCCGCGGCCTGCATGACGATCGTGCGCAGGTGCTCGTGGACGGTCGAGCGCGCGGCGGCGTCGGCGGCTCGGTTCGAGCCATCGCGTTCCTGTCCCAGGGCGCCGGCGCGATGCTTCCGGGACGCACCGTGCGCCATGCGATCGAGGACACGTGCCGCCGGCTCGACATCGACGTCGCCGCCGCGCACCTGGCGATCCGCGCCGCCGCCCTCGCCGATCGCCTCGACGCACACCCGTCCGAGCTGAGCGTCGGCGAACGTCAGCGCCTCGCACTCGTCGCCGCGACCGCGCATCGACCGCCGGTCTGGCTGCTCGACGAGCCGACCCGCGGAATGGACGCAATCGCCAGGCGCTGGGTGGCCCAGCACGTGCTCGCACACGCCGCCGCCGGTGGCATCGCGCTCGTCGCGACCCACGATCCCGCACTTGCCGCCGCCGTCGCCACGCACCGCCTGCGCCTGGACCTGCGCACCGGACCCACCCTGCTGCCCGTACCGCGCGACGCGCACGGCCAGATCGTGGTGGAGCCGACGTCGCTGCCCGCGGAGGTGGACGCATGATCGCGCTCTGGACCCTGCTCGCCGGTTTCGCGCTTGCCGCTGCCGCATGGCTGTGGTCAACCCGCAGCATCGACGGTTCCGCACGAGTGGCGATCGTCGCCGTGCTCGGCGTGACGGCGGCCGCATTCAACATCGTGGTTCCGATTCCGAGCGTGGAGGCGACGACCACGATCGTGCTGTGTGCATCGATCGCGCTCGGCGCGCGCACCGGGATCGCCGCCGGGCTCGTCGCGATCGTCGCATCGTCGGTCACGGGCGGTGTCGGCGTGTGGACGATCTGGCAGGTCGTGGCGGTTGCCGTGGTCGGCAGCGTCGGCGTGCTCGCGGGTCGCGTCGCCGGTCGCGACACGGACTGGTTCACCCGCCGCGCCGCGATCGTGCTCGTAGCCGCGTCCGTCGTCGCGACGATCGCCTGGGACGTCGTCACCACCGCCGGAAGCGCCGCCAGCTACGCCACACAGGCCGGACTGACACCCATGCAGCAGGTCGTCTCGGCACTGCTCATCGGCGTGATGTTCACCGTCACGCACGTGATCTTCACGACCGCGTTCACCGTGATCGGCGGCCCGCCGCTGCTGCACGCGCTCGGTCGCGCGCGACCGCGACTTGCAGGCGGGGTCGTCGCGACCTGAGCTCAGCGGATGATGACCGTGAGCGGCGTGAGCTCCGCCAGCGTGCCGAAGTCGCGATCGTCGTGCAGGAGGGGGAGCTGCTCCCGGATGCAGACGGCGGCGATGAGACAGTCGGTCATCGAGCGCACGGTCCGGCCCGCGATTCGTGAGCGCCGCATGCATTCAGCGGCGAGATGCATGTCTCCAACGCCGTCGAGCTGGAGGATTCGGTCGTTCGCCTCGAGCTCGGCGACGAGTACCTGTTGTCGGGAATTCTCCGGGGCGGCCAGGAGTTCAGCGCAGATGACGTCGGTCGCGTACGCGTACTCCAGGGCTTTCATGCGGAGTTCGGCCTCGCTCGGCGTCCCCTGCCCGGCGAGCGCGTCGATCCAGATCGAGGTGTCGGCGACGAAGGTCATCGCATTCGGTGGGCTTCGTAGTCTGCGAGCCACTCCTCGCCCATGCTCGACGGGTCGATCGACTTCATGATCTCGAGGAGTTTTCGATTCGTGTCGCGCAGCTCGACGAATTCCTCGAGCGCCGCGTGCACCACGGCCTTCTTGGTCTTCAGGTCCGACAGCTTGAGTGCCTTGGCCATGAGTTCGTCGTCGATCTCGATGTTCGTGCGCATGCCCTGATCGTAGCGCGAATGTGTATGACGGTATACGTCCATACACATCACCTGCGTGCGCGCAGCACTCGCAGGTTGGAAATGGCAGGTGCCCACGCGCCGACGGCGAGCAGCCGCACCCGGATCGCGACCGGTCCCGGCGTGGTGGGCGTCACCGACGAGCGGAAACGGCCGCTCCCGTTCGTCGACGCGGCGCGCCGGATCGGGAACCACACCCCGTCGACGCGCGCCTCCACCGCCACACGACGACCGCGGATCGCCGGGAACATGCGTCCCGAGATGATCACGCGCTGCCCGACGCGCGGCCGGAGAGTCGACGCGGCGATCACCAGGCGCGGCGCCACGCGGATGCCGAGTGCGAGCGGGTCCAGCCCCTGACCGACCGCAACCGCCTGGTGGCGCCCAGGTCGGGCAGCCACGAACGAGATTCGCACGACGCCCGCGGAATCGGTCAGGCCGCTGCCGATCACCCCGCCGTCGCGACGCACCTCCACGAGCTGGCTGCCGACCGGTCCACCGTCGCGCACCACCTGCACCGTGACCGTCGCGGTGCGACCATGCCCGACCGCGCCGCGCGGGCGGTCCACGAGCACCACGCCGGAGCGTCCGGGCGTGTTGGCAGTCGCCACGGCGGCCGCCGCGGCCGCTGCAGCAGTTCCCGCAAGCTCCGCACCCGACGGACCCGGATCGGGCGCGGGTGCCGGTGCGGGCGGGGGTGGGGGCGGCACCACGTAGTAGGCATGCGCGATCGAGGCGAGGTTGCCCGCGTGATCTCGAACCGTGACGTCGAATCGGTGAGCGCCGTCCGCGAGCGGTCCGACCCTCGCCGTGAGCTGGGCCCCGTCCGCCGTGAACGCGATCGCGGTGCCGTCGAGCTTCGCGGTCCATGTGATTGGATTGACGCCGCTCTGGTCGTCGCTCGCGTTGACCGTCAGCGTCACGGACGCTTCGCCGCGCGCGCCCGGTGCCGCGATCGATAGCGTCGGTGGTGCATCGTCGGCCACCGCGATGCGACGCTCCACGCGCATGGAGTTGCCCGCGCCATCGGTCGCCGCGATCGCCACCACGTGCGTGCCGCGGGTGAGCTCACCGACCTGGACCGTCGCCACGCCCGCCGACGTCGTCACGGGCACGCCATGCCCGTCGAGCGACGCGCTCACTGCCGCGAGACCTGCCCCGACGTCAGCCACCTCGAACGAGATCGTGGGCCGCGTCGTCGTCATTCGTGCACCATCGATCGGCCCCCCGGCGATCGTCGGCGCGTGATGGTCGGCACGAACGCTGAACACGAGCTCGCGCGCCGTACCGCCCACGTCCCACGTCGTCACCACGAACGTCGTGTCCCCGTGCCCGCGATGCGACGGGTGGATGCAGCTGCCGACGTGTTGCTCGTTCGGTCCGGGCTTGGTCGACTCCGCCTGAGGGGCGTCGAGCACGTAGACGACGGCGCCGTCCGCCGCGCGTCGCACCTGCGAACGCAGCAGTCCGCCGCCCTGGTCGGTCACGCGCACCGTGTACGGGATGCAGTCGCCTGCTGCGAACCACCGCCCCGGATCGGGCAGCGCGATCGGCGCGAGTGCGGGCGGCACGGAATCGTGCAGCGTCAGTTCCACGAACCGAAGGTCGACGCTGTTCTGTGCAACGGCCGTCGTGTTCGTCGCCGATGCGCTGCGCAGGTCGAACTGCACCCAGTCATACAGGCCGGAGAAGGAGCGTTCCGCATTGCCCGTGCCGTCCCCGTCGTAGATGACGACCGGCGAGTTGCCGGTACCGACGACGATCCGGCCCCGCATCGCCGCGTTCGGGGTCGTCAGCGCGATGCCCATGCGTCCGCCGATGATCCGAGAACCCGACCCGAGCACGCTCGCACGCCACGACCGATAGTCACCGGTCGCGAACACGCCGTGTCCCGAATAGACGCGACCGGCGACCCCGATGAATGGTCCGCGTCCGTACGACCCCCAGTGGGAACCGCCGGTCGAGGTGAAGCGAACCGAGTAGTCGCCGGGCGCTGCCTGTGCGGGCGGGGCGGCGACGAACAGGATGAGCAGGAACAGGGTGAGCAGGTGAGCGAGTGAACGTGTCATACCGATACCGTCCGGTATTCGGTGTCACGAAAGTTGCGCGCTTCGTGCCGACTTGCGCGCGTCTTCGTCACGATCTCGTGTGGATTGCCCGAAACCCGCATTCCAGCGTTCAATGGCGCCTGCAGACCCGATAGACTTCAGCGATGCCGCCCATGGTCACGCCCGCTTCCCCCGACACCGATTCACACTGGCTCCAGGACCTCAACGAGCCCCAGCTCGAGGCCGTGCGCCACGTCCTTGGACCACTGCTCGTGGTCGCGGGCGCGGGGTCGGGCAAGACGCGCGTGCTCACCCGCCGCATCGCGCACCTGCTCAACGACGTCGGCGCTGGCGGACATCCGCATGCGCGCCCGCAGGAGATCCTCGCGATCACCTTCACCAACAAGGCCGCGGCCGAGATGCGCGAGCGCGTGCGTCACATCGTCGGTGAGCGTGCCGAGCACATGTGGGTGATGACCTTCCATGCGGCGTGCGCGCGCTTCCTGCGCAGCGAGGCCACGCGGCTCGGCTACAGCTCGTCGTTCACGATCTACGACCAGGGCGACCAGGTCCGGCTCGTGAAGCAGTGCCTGGAGTTCCTGGAGAAGGACCCGAAGCGCTTCACGCCGGCCTCGGTGCACCACGTGATCTCCAACGCCAAGAACCAGCTGCTCGGCCCGGTCGAATATCGGGCGCAGGTGTCGGACTTCATGGAGGAGACGGTCGCGGAGGTCTTCGAGCTCTACGACCGGCGCCTGCGCGAGTCCAACGCGATGGACTTCGACGACATGCTCCGCCACGCGGTGTTCCTGCTCGAGCAGCACGAGGACGTGCGCGAGAAGTGGCAGAAGCGCTTCCGCTTCATCATGGTCGACGAGTACCAGGACACCAACCACGCGCAGTACCGCATGCTGCGCGCGCTCGCTGGCGAGCATCACAACATCATGTGCGTCGGCGACGCCGACCAGTCGATCTACTCCTGGCGCGGCGCCGACATCCGCAACATCACGAGCTTCAGCGACGACTTCCCCGACGCGAAGATGGTCGTGCTCGACCTCAACTACCGATCCACCAGCCACATCCTCGAGGCCGCGAACGCGGTCGTGCGCAACAACGAGCAGCGCCTGGACAAGGAACTCAGGGCGGTGCTCGGCGAAGGCGAGCTCGTGAAGGTCGTCGGCGTGGAGGACGAGCACGAGGAAGCGCGCTACGTCGTCGGGCAGATCGAGCAGGCGATGCAGGACGGTCGCTCGCACGGCGACATCGCGGTGTTCTACCGCACCAACGCGCAGAGCCGGATCATCGAAGACCTGCTGACGCGCACCGGTCGCCCGTACCAGGTGATCGGCGGCCCCAAGTTCTACGAGCGCGCCGAGATCAAGGACGCGCTCGGGTACCTGCAGGTGATCGTCAACCCCAACGACTCGCTGTCGCTGCAGCGCATCGTCAACGTTCCCAAGCGCGGGATCGGGGAGACGACGGTCACCAAGCTGCGCGCGTACGCCGACACGTACGGCGAGACGCTCTCCGACGCGCTGCGCCAAGCGCAGATGGAAGGGTCGCTCAACGCCGGCACCCTCAAGAAGCTCGAAGACTTCGTGACGCTCGTCGACTCGATGCGCACGTTCTCGGAGCAGTCCGACACCGTCGCTGGAACCATCGAACACGTGTACGAGAAGAGCGGCCTGATCGCGGCGCTGCAGACCGAGGACACCATCGAGTCGCAGGGGCGACTGGAGAACCTCGGCGAGCTCGTCAACGTCGCCCGCGAGTTCGACGCCATCGAGCCTGGTGGGCGCCTCGCGGAGTTCCTGCAGGCGCTGTCGCTGCAGTCGCAGGCCGACAACATCGAAGATGGCGGCGGGCAGATCACGCTCATGACGATCCACAACGCCAAGGGGCTCGAGTACCCCGTGGTGTTCGTCACGGGCATGGAGGAGGGCCTGTTTCCGCACTCGCGTTCCATCCAGGATGGCGACGTGGAGGAGGAGCGGCGTCTCGCCTACGTCGGCATCACGCGGGCACGCGAGCAGCTGACGCTCGTGCACGCGTCGTCGCGGAGCGTGTTCGGCCGGCGCCAGTACAACGTGCCGAGCCGGTTTCTCGACGAGCTGCCCGACGAGCACGTCGAGCGCGCCGAGCGCTCCGGCGGCGGCATGGCGCACGGCGGCGCATCGGCATGGGGCCGCGGCGGCTCGAGCAGCGGCTCGAGCTGGGGGTCGACCCTCGACGATGGCGGTTCCGCGTTCGGCGCGAGCGGTTGGAAGCAGACCCGTGGCGGAGCGAGCGGTGGCGCGAAGGGCCAGCGCCGCAGCGGCGGTGGCGACGAGTTCGGCGCGACGTTCGGCTCCAGGCCCAGCTCCGGCTCCAAGGGCTGGGGCTCTGGCGACGGCACGAGCGCCTCGGGCGCGAGCGGCACGCTGTTTGGCGAGGGCGCGGCCGAGAGCGCACAGCGCCGCAAGATTCCACGCCCAGCCGGACCGCAGCTGTCGGTCGGCGATCGCGTACGCCACGGCACCTTCGGCGAAGGCATCGTGCTCGACTCCGACGGCGGCGACATGGCCGTCATCCGTTTCGAGGACGGCTCCGAGCGCCGCCTCATGCTCAGCTTCGCCCCGATCGAGAAGCTCGGCTGACGCCGACCCGACGCGAGCCACGAGCTTCACGAACCGCTCCCGGTCCCTTCACCGGACCTTCATCGGCGCCGGTTAGAAACAGGGCATGGCAGCTCACGCAGCACGCACCGCACCCGCGCCGCTCCCGACTACCCCGACGCAGCATTCGGTTCGCCGTGCGACTCGTCGATCGCTGCTGGCGATCGCCGTCGTCACGGCACTCGTCCTCACTATCGGCAATCTCGGCACACTCGCCGCAGCGTCCCACGCCGTGTGCACGTACGGCACGCCTGCGGGCACGACGTGTGGCGAGGCGCTCTACATGCTCGGCTTTCCGCCATGATCGTCGGTCCTGTCAGGGACGACGGGTTCCGAGCGCCGCGCGCCGAATCTCGGCTTCCGCCTCGTCGAGCAGGAGCGAGCGCGTCGCCTCGTACGCGCGATCACTCGTATGGAACATCTCGAAGTGGTTCGGGCCGATGCGCCAGTCCTGGTCGGCGGCCACCGGCACGTTGACCGCGCCCTGCAGCGCGCTCGCCCACGGGGTGATGATCGGGTCGAGCGTGCGTGAGTAGACCGATGCGTAGCGTGGCGCTTGAGGGTCACGTCCATGCCGCAGGTGCTCGTCGTCGCGCGCGATGCGCAGCAGCAGCTCACTGCCGTCGAGCAGCTGCGCGGACGCGGGCGGGATCGCGCGCTGCAGGAACTCGATGCCCTTGAGCGCGTTGTAGAGCCCGCTCAGCGGCACCCCACCATGCGGGGTGGCGAGCGACACGAGCCGATCGACCGACCCGAGCGCGCCGAGCCTCGCGACGGCCATGCGCGCCAGGACGCCACCCTCCGAGAACCCGACGACGTCGACCTTGCGGCCCGTCTTTCGACGAACTTCGAGAATGTAGTCCGCGACGGCCCTCGCGGATTCCTCCATGTCGCCGAGTCCCACCGTCGGGGGATCGAAGATGAACACCTCGAAGCCGTCTGCTTCGAGCGATCGCTTCCACTCGTCCCAGCCCGACGGCGAGTTCGCGTACCCACCGATCAGGATCACGGGATCCGCGTTGCGCGAGCGCGCGTGTCCGAGCGGCAGCGGCTCGCCCACACGCGCGGGCATGGGAAACAGGTGCTCAATTACGAGTAGTCCTCGAACGAGGACGGTCTCCACGATGCTCCCCAGCAAGCTCCCCACCGGCGTATTCTGCCCGATCGGGCGGCGTATCGTCGCACTTTCGTCGGGCGTGGCCCGCCCGGGCCCAACGCCCGGGCATCCCCGACATCACGAGGCCGACGCCGATACCATCCACGGGACGTGCCGACGCAGCCGAACAACGAATCGACCGACGTCGACCTGCTGCAGCGGGACCGCACGAACGTCCTCGCGACCCGCCCGCTGCGCTGGTTGGGCCGCGGCATGCTGCGCCTCGCCGCCACGTATCCCTACGTCGTGGCCTGCATCGCCGTCCTGGTCATGTTCTTCGGGATCGCGATCGCCACCTCGATCCACATCGGGATCCCGATCCGAGACCCCGAAGGTGCGCTGCTCGGACGCCGGATGATCGCCCCGATCCTGCTCATGGGCCTGTTCGCGTACCTGGATTCGCTGCGCCGTGCGTGGCGGCTCAAGCGCGGCGGCACGACCGGGCGTCTGCTCGTGCTGTCGGCCGTGACGTTCCGCGAACGCTGGTGGTGGAAGCGGCTCGTGCTCGCGATCGTCGGCTTCATGTGCTTCGCGTTCGTGTACCTGGCGTATCGCAACCTCAAGAGCTTTGTCTCGCTCATCGATTACCGCACCTACGACCAGCAGCTGCTCGCGATGGATCGCTGGATGGCGTTCGGTACCGACCCCGCCGACGTGCTGCATGACCTGCTCGGCACCGGCTTCATGGCGCACACGCTCAGCTGGCTGTACCTCATCTACATCCCGCTCGTGGCGATCACCGTGTCGGCCGCCCTCGCGTTCGTCGAACGCATGCGCGAGGCGTACGTGTTCGTCGCCACCTACATGTGGTGCTGGATCCTCGGCACCGCGTCGTACTACGCGATTCCGACGCTCGGCCCGTTCGCGTCACGCGAACGCATCTTCAACGACCTGCCGCGCACCAACGTCACGCGCGTGCAGGAGGCGCTCGTCAACCACCGGCTCGAACTGCACGCCGACAACATCGGCGACATCGTGGTCGGTGGCATCGCAGGATTCGCGAGCCTGCATGTCGCCATCGTCTTCGCCGTCGTCCTGCTCATGCGCTACTACCGCCAGCGACTGCTCTACTGGATCTCCGTGGCGTTCCTGGTTCCGACGGTGCTGGCCACGATCTACTTCGGCTGGCACTTCATCGTCGACGATCTGGCCGGCTTCTTCATCGGCTGGTTCTCGTTCGTGCTCGGACGTGCGACGGTCTACCCGCGCATCCTGCTCGTCTGGCGCAGGCGCGCCGCGCGCGCCGCCGAGCTCGCGACGCCGCGCCACATCTGAGCAGCTGCTACTCGATCAGGCTGCCGGGGCGCTTCCAGCCGGGCCGCTTCCAGCCGGGCCGCTTCCAGCCGGGCGTCTCGCCGAGCATCGTCGCGCCATGTCCGGCGATCGCCGCCGGATCCCAGGGCACCTGAGCTGGGTCGGTACCTGCGTCTGACATGAGCTCCTTGAGCACGTCGTCGCGCACCCAGCCTGCATCGGGCCCGTGGCGCAGCGCGCGACCGCGCTCCATGTCGATGATGTTCTCCACGGCCTGACCGCGTTCGAGCGGGTCACCGTTCGCATCGGTGACGAGCTGCACCTTGACGCTCGCGCCGAACGCGATGTCGGCCTGCTCCTGCGCGAGGTACGCGTCGTACTCCTCACCGTGCACGCGCAGCTGCTCGATCGCCCACGCATCGTCGGTCGCCGCCCACGTCGGGATGTCGTGCATGCCCTGCGTCGCCGCGATCGACTCGACCAGCTGATGCTTTTCCATCAGCTCGGTCACCGCGGGCGCCGCACCCTCGACGAAACCGCCGAGGCCACCGATGAAGTCCTGCTCGGCGTGCTTCTGCTCGTGATAGGCGATGAGCGTGCCGACCTTGATGAGCTGGTCGCCGTGCATGCTCGCGTCCAGGTCGTCTTCGCGGCCCTGCACGATCCGGCCGCGTGAGTCGAGGATGCCCTGCCTGTACAGCGCATCCGCTGCCTTCGCCGCCGTGTCCGCGAGCGACTGCGACACGACGATCGAGTGCGTGTCGTGGTCATAACCCGCGCTGCCGGCGAGTTTGTCGTCGGCGACGACGCGCACGCGTTCCTCGTCCTCGAGCACGCCGACGTGGTAGTCGTCGGCACCGAGCACGTGCAGCGTGTCGGCAACCGCGTTCATGCCGCGGCTCGCGCGCAGGTCGCTGCTGATCTGATTCATCTGCTTGTCGAGCTCGGCGGCATTCACTCCACCCGGACCCTTGGCATACGCCTTTGCAAGGTCGGCGCGCTCGGCCAGCAGCAGCGCCTGGCGAGCGTCGCGCGTTCCGACATGCGTGCCACTGCGACGAATCTCCTTGGTGGTGCGCGAGCCCGTCGTGCGCAGGTCGCCATGCATTGCGCGAAGGACCGCCCGGCCCGCTTCGGGGCCGGAGATGTCGCGCTCACCGGTGACGGCCTGGGCGATCGCCGCGGCGTTCTTGATGCCCGGCATCTGGGACGTGATGAACACGCCCTCGGCGTCGCGGACGCGGTCAGAGGTCTTCGGCTTCGATTCAGCTGTCGACGATTCCGGCTTCGATGGTGACGGCTTGGACGCGCGCGACGGCGGCGTCGTGGTGGTCGTCGTTCGAGTCGGCGTGCTCACGCTGCCTGCGGCCATGCGTGTTTCCCCTCCGTGGGCGACTCTCTCCCCATGCGACGACGCGGTCGGCGTGCGCCATCGCTCGAGAGTCACTGCTCCTGCAACAGCTCCACGGTACGACGACCTTCCGATTTGCGCAACGGGGTGAAGACACGTGTGACGGCAGCGCCCGAAGGGGCAGGATCCTCGCATGACGAAGCGCACCATCGAGGTCACATCTCCGTACGACGGACGCCCGCTCGGCGAGGTCCCGGCCCACGACGCCGAACATGTACACCGATCGGTGGGCATCGCACACGAAACGCTGCGCGCAGGTCCGCTCCCGGAGCACGAACGAGCCGAAGTCCTCGAACGAGCCGTGGGCCTGCTCTCGGAGCGAGCCGAACAGTTCGCCCAATCCATCAGCGCGGAAGCGGGCAAGCCGATCACGATCGCTCGCGGCGAGGTCGAGCGCGCCCAGGACACGCTCCGCTACGCCGCCATCGAGGCTCGGACCCTGGCCGGGCAGGTCGTGCCAATGTCAGGCACCGCTGCCGGGGCCGCCACGTTCGGGGTGACGCTGCGCCGCCCAGTCGGCGTCGTCGCGGCGATCACGCCGTTCAACTTTCCGCTCAATCTCGTCTGCCACAAGCTCGCTCCTGCGATCGCGGCGGGGTGCCCCGTCGTGCACAAGCCGGCGAGCGCCACGCCACTCACATCCGTGCTGCTGCACGAGCTGCTCCACGACGCCGGACTTGCCGACGAGCACCTGCATCTCGTCACCGGCGGGGGAGGCGAGGTCGGTGATGCGCTCGTGGTGGATCCACGAATTCGCCACGTCAGCTTCACCGGCTCGAGCGAGGTCGGCTGGCAGCTGCCCAAGCGCGCGCATCGAGCGCGCGTGTCGCTCGAGCTCGGCAACTCCACACCGCTTGTCGTGTTCGCCGACGCCGACCTGGACGCCGCGGTCGATGCCGCCGCGACGTTCGGCTATGCGTTTGCCGGCCAGTCCTGCATCGCCGTCCAGCGACTGCTCGTGGAGCGATCCGCGTACGACGACGTCCTCGAACGCATGACCGAGGCCGTGCGCGATGTGCGCTTCGGCGACCCGGCCGACGAGGACGTCTCGTGCGGTCCGGTCATCGACGAGGGTGCGCGCGACACGATCCTCGAGAAGGTGCGCGCCGCGACGAGCGCCGGGGCACGCCTGGTCGTCGGTGGCGACCACGACGGCAACATCGTCGAACCGATCCTGCTCGCGGACGTCGACCCGGTGCTCGATGTCTCCTGCTCGGAGGTGTTCGGCCCCGTCGTCGTGATGACTCCCTTCGACGACGAAGCGCATGCCGTGGCGCTCGCCAACGGCACGCCCTACGGGCTGCAGGGCGGCGTGTACACCGCCGACCTTGCCCGCGCGCTGCGCATGGCAGGCTGCATGGAGTTCGGCGGGGTCACGATCAACATGCCCCCGACGTTCCGCAGCGACCAGATGCCGTACGGCGGCACCAAGGAATCGGGCAACACCAAGGAAGGTCCGGCGTGGGCCGTGCGCGAGCTCACCGAGGAACGGCTCGTGCTGCTGGCGCGCGGCTGACCTCGCATGAAGCGGTAGGCTCCGGGAATGACGACGACGACTGACGCTTCCGCACGTTCCTGGCTCTCCGACGAAGAGGCGACCGACGCCCACCGCGCACTGCGCGCATGGGTTCGCGACTACAAGGACCTCGCGGCTGCCGCGCGCCTGGCGGGCTGGGACCAGCAGACGAAGCTGCCACCCAAGGGGCAGGCCGGTCGCGGTCGTACGATGGGCGCGCTCAGCACGGTGCTGCACGAGCGCTCCACCTCGCCCGAGCTGGACAGGCTCATCAGCGCCGTGGAGGACGTCGACCCGGACGGTCCCGAAGCGCGCGTGATGCGCCGCGGCTTCGACCTGTCGACGAAGCTGCCGTCCGATCACGTCCGCGCGATGAGCGAGGCCGCCAGCGCCGGGTACGTCGCCTGGGACCAGGCCCGTGAGCTCGACGACTTCCCGACCTTCCAGCCACACCTGGAGCGACTGCTCGAGCTGACGCGAAAGAGCGCGGAGTGCTACGGCTTCGAGACCGAGCCGTACGACGCGCTGCATGACCTGTACGAGGAAGGCAGCCGCGCGGCTGACATCGAGCCGATGTTCGAGGCGCTGCGCGAGCCGACCAATCGACTGCTCGACCAGCAGCCGGAACCCGACACGTCGATCCTCGAGCGCAGCTGGGACGTGAAGGGCCAGGAGATCTTCGGCATCGAGGTGGTCACCCGGATGGGGTTCGACTTCGAGGCGGGACGCCTCGACGAGACCGTACACCCGTTCTGCGCCGGCATCGGCCAGTTCGACACGCGCCTGACGACCCGCTACGACGAGCACTGGCTGCCGTGCTCGCTGTTCGGCACCATCCACGAAGCCGGCCACGGCATCTACGACCAGTCGTTCGACCGCCTCGGCCTGCCCGCCACGCTCGGCGACGCTCCAGGCCTCGGGATGCACGAGAGCCAGAGCCGCGGTTACGAGAACGTGATCGGGCGCAGCCGCCCCTTCTGGGAGTTCTGGTTCCCGCGCCTGCAGGAAGTGTTCCCGGAAGCGACCAAGGGCGTGACGCTCGACGAGTTCGTCAAGCAGGTGAACACGAGCAAGCGCTCGTTCATCCGTGTCGAGGCAGACGAACTCAGCTACAACCTGCACCTGGCGGTACGCTTCGAACTCGAGCGCGCGATGGTCAACGGCGACCTCGCAGTGAAGGACCTGCCCGAGGCGTGGAACGCCGCGTTCGAGAAATGGTTCGGGCTGCGCCCGCCGAACAACCGCGAAGGCGTGCTGCAGGACGTGCACTGGTCAGGAGGCAGCTTCGGCTACTTCCCCACCTACACGCTCGGCAACGTGTACGCCGCGCAGTTCGGCGAGGTCGCCCGCAAGGACATCCCGAACTGGGACGATCTGCTGCGCGCCGGCGAGTACGCGCCGATCGTGGCGTGGTTCGACGAACACGTCTACCGCCATGGCGAGGCATTCACCGGCCGCCAGCTGGTGGAGCGCATCACGGGTGGACCGGTCGACGTGGCACCGCTCGTGCGCTACCTCGAGGCGCGCTTCGGCCAGAACTGAGCCGACGGTCCAACGTCGAACGTCCCGCGATGGGACGCGCGGGCGCCAAATCCCGACAATCGGGTGACTGGCGCAGCCCCGGGACGGGCTGTGCCGTGCATCTGGATGGGGACGACGGTGGACGTCGGCGTTGGAACGGCATTGGCAGTGGGTGGAGCCGGCATCGGCTCCGTCGTCGTGCTCGACAGCATCATCGACCTGACCGCGCACAACCACAATACGCTTGCGTACAGCCTGGCGATGAAGCCATCGTTTCAGGCCTTCAAGTACCTCGCGATCGGTGGCGCAGCACTTGCCGGTGCCGGACTGGTCGCGAAGCTGCACCCGGACACGAAGGAACACTCGGGCACGCTCATGAAGATCGGTGCCGGCATCGGTGTCGGGCTGCTGTCGACGATCGCCTTCCGACTCAGCTGGGGCATGACCGTGGCCCCGGCACAGAAAGGCTGGCTGCCCGGCATGGCCGCGAAGCCGCACCTGCGCCTCGATGACCTTGCCGCGAACGCCGTCGATCGCGTCCACATGATGGGACGCGACCCGGTCCTCACGGGCCGCAACTGGAAGCTCTGGAACACCGTATCGAAGGTACAGGGCCACGGACCGCTCATGGAGCGCCTGCACGAGTTCGCGCCCGTGCTGCGCTACCCGAACCGGGTCTACCGCACCCAGCTGCAGCCCGGCACTGTCCTGCTCGACCCGACGATCAAGCGTGCCGCTGCTGCGGTCGTGGCCGCAGTCCGCTAGACGTCGAGTGCGAGTGCGAGCGCGATCCGGACCGGATCCTCGGTCCAGCCGAGCTGATCGTTGATGGCGCAGATCGCGTCGTTTCCGGCGTTGTTCATCGTCTGCAGGCGACGGATCCCGGTCTCCCGCGCATGTTCCACCGCGCAGCGCTTGGCGAGCTTGGCGAGGCCGCGTCCGCGATGGGCGCGCGCAACCGTCAGGAACTCCACCCACGCGCGGTCGCTGCCCATCGCCAGCCGCTCGAGTTCGACGAGCGCGAGCACGTGGTCGTCATCGTCGAGCAGCAGCAGGATGAGGTCGCGTCCGAGCACGGGGGAGGAGTCGTGCTCCGACAGCCACCGCTCGAGTGTCTCGTCGGGGCGCGGAAAGTCGCCCGGGGTGTCCGCAAACCCCTCGCGGTAGACGCTGAATGCCGCCTCGGCCAGTCCGGGGCGAGCAGCGAGCGTCGCGACCCGGACGTCGTCGGGCATCGCCCCGGGTGTGATACGCGCGATCTCCGGCGCGTCCCCGGTCAGGACGTGGAATCGGCGCCAGCGCTCGTGCTCGACGAACCCGTGCCGATCGCGGAGCGCAGGAATGTGGGGCCGATCTTCGCTGTCGCCGCAGCGCACCTGTGCGACACCGCCCGCGTGGGCGCGTTCGCGTGCGAATGCGACCAGGTCACCGAGTACGGGTTCGCCCGGATCGGTCCGCGAGAAGATCGTCAGGTAGCAGCTGCCCGCACCCGCGGCGTCACGCAGGGTGAATGCCGTCGCCGCCATCGAACCGTCGCGCGACGCGAGGTGCAGCAGTTCACCCGGGTACCGCTGCAGGTCGTCGATCAGGTCGATGCGCGCCTTGGGTGCGAGCGTCGGGTCGCTCAGACCGCGAATCCACAGGAACCGTTCACACGCCATGCCGTTGCCGGCGATGTCGAGCAGTTCGATCGAGTGCGGCGTGTCGATCGTGGCGTCGGTCACGACGCCGTGTCGGCGTAGGCATGCCAGAACGCGATGCTCGTTTCGATGCCCAGGTGCAGCTGCTTGACCGAGAACTTCTCGTTCGGCGAGTGCAGGCGATCGTCCGGCAGGCCGAAGCCCATCAGCACCGTCGGTGCGCCGAGCACGGATGCGAACGTCGCGACGACCGGGATCGAGCCACCCTCGCGCGTGAACACCGGGCGCTGGCCGAAGGTCGCCTCAAGTGCGGTCGTTGCCGCGCGCATCGCGGGGTTGGACGTGTCCACGAGCACCGGCATGCCGCCGTGCAGCGACTCGACGGTGACGGATTCCACACCCGGCATGTCGGCAGCCAGGTCCTTGAGGTACGTCTCCAGCAGCTCGCCGATGCGGCGCCAGTCCTGGTCGGCGACGAGGCGCATCGACACCTTCGCGTGCGCGGTGGCCGGCAGCACGGTCTTCGCCCCCGGCTCGATATAGCCACCCCAGATGCCGTTGAGCTCGAACGTCGGTCGGGCGCCGACCTGCTCGTACACGGTCCAGCCGGCTTCACCCCACGTGGCGCTGACGCCGGCTTCCTGGCGAAACGCATCGTCGTCGAATCCGACGCGCGTCAGTTCCTCGCGCTCGTCGGCGGTGGGTTCAACGACGCCGTCGTAGAAGCCCGGGATCAGGATGCGCCCGTCGCGGTCCTTGCACGCAGCAAGCAAGTGGGCGAGCGCCTCGATCGGGTTGCGTATCGCGCCACCATAGGCCCCCGAGTGCAGGTCGACCGCCGGTCCCTGCACCGTGATCTCGCAATACGACATGCCGCGCAGGCTCGACACGATCGACGGCTGCGTGGCCGACAGCATGTGCGTGTCGGACACGAGCACCGTGTCGCACGCCAGGCGCTCGCGTTCACGTGCGACGAACGCGTCCAGGTGCTCGGACCCGGATTCTTCCTCGCCCTCGAAGATCACTTTCACGTTGACCGGCAGCGTGCCGCCGTCGGCAAGCATCGCGCGCAGTGCTGCGACGTGGATCCAGAGCTGACCCTTGTCGTCGGCGGCGCCGCGGGCGAAGATCGCGCCGTCGCGGATCGTGGGCTCGAACGGCGGCGTGTGCCACAGCTCGAGCGGCTCCGGCGGCTGGACGTCGTAGTGGCCGTAGAGCAGCACGGTCGGGGCGCCCTCGGGTGCATGCAGCCACTCGGCATAGACGGCGGGCAGGCCGCCTGTCTCCAGCACTTCGGCGCGTTCGAGGCCGGCGTCGGCGAGTTCGTCGCGCAGGAACGCGGCGGCGGCTCGACAGTCATCGGCATGCTCGACCTTGGTCGACACGCTCGGGATGCGCAGCAGGTCGAGCAGTCGCTCGAGGGTACGGTCATGCTCGGCGCGCGCGCGGGCGACTGCGTCAGTCGTGCGCGGATCGTCGGCTGGCGAAAAGGGCGTGGTGGTCGCGACGTCGGATTCCATGCCCGTAACCTACAACGCGCCTTCAGCCGCCGCGCACCGGGGCCGATAGCGAGGGAGATGGCACAGCAGCCACAATCCGGCGTCGACGCGCTTCCCGCCAGCGAGCCAGCCCTTGAGGTTGTCCCCGCGCGCCCGCACACGTCCGCGTGGGCACAGCCGCGCGGCTCTGACGACGCGTACGTCGACATTGGCCGTCGGGAGCTGCCGGCGCTCACGTCGCTGCGCTTCTTCGCGGCGATGTACGTCGTCGTGCACCACCTCATCAACATCGGACTGCTTCATGCCCAGGGTGCAGACGCCGATCGGGCCGCAACGTGGTATCTCGCGTGGGGGACGCAGGGGCATGTCGGCGTGACGTTCTTCTTCGTCCTGAGCGGCTTCATCCTCGCGTGGTGCTACCACCGCTCGTTCGGGACCGCCACGGGTGAGGCCCGAACCCGCACCACGCGCCGATTCTGGCGTGCTCGCTTTGCTCGCGTCTGGCCGCTGCACGCCGCGATGTTCCTGGCGTTCGTGCCGCTCGCCGTGCTCGAAGCGGGAACGTCGCTCAGCGCGCTCGCCACGACCGCGTGGCAGGGCCTGCTCAACTTGCTGCTGCTGCATGCGTGGTGGCCGTTTGGCGGCCCGGACGGCCTTGCCGACACCTTCAATGCACCCAGCTGGACGCTCTCGGTCGAAGCGCTGTTCTACCTGCTGTTTCCGGCGATCGCGGCGCTGCTCGTGCATCGCCTGCGCTGGGGCGTCGCCCAGCTCGCGCTGCTCGCCGCTGGCTCATGGGTCGTGCTCGGCATCGTCGGCATGCTGTTGGCGGATGTCGATCGTGGCGAGTGGATCATGCGCGTGCTGCCTGCCACGCGCCTGGTGGACTTCGTCGTCGGCGTCGCGCTTGGCCTCGCCGTCGTGCAGCGGCTGCAGCGCGCGCACCTGCACGCACGCCCGGCGCCGATTCGAGCCACCACGGGCTGGACGCTGCTCGAAGCGGCGACGCTCGGCGCGGCGTGCGCTTCGCCGCTCATCTGGGCGCTCGCAGCGTCGGACGTGCTGCCAGGCACGCTCGGCACGAGCTGGTTCCACCTGCCCGCGATCGTCGCCGCGATCCTCGTCGTGTCGCTCGAGCGCGGCGCGATCTCTCGACGGCTGCTCGCGTGGCGCCCGCTCGTGTGGCTCGGAGAAGTGAGCTACGCGCTCTACCTGATCCATCTGTTCCTGGTGCTCGCCGCCTACCGAGCGGGTGTCTACGACCTCGTCGGGCCGTGGGCCGCCTCGGCGCTGCTGGTCATCGCATCGATCGCGATCTCCGGCGTCGTGCACGAGCGCTTCGAGAAGCCCATGCGCGCGCGCCTCGTCACTCGCTCCTAGCGCGATCGGTGGCGTGGACCTGCACCTCGGCAGCGCCGAGCGTGCGGAGCGTCGAGTATTGACCGACGCTGAGCACGCTCAGGCACGCAGGGGTGGTCGAGCGTGCAGAGCGTCGACCTGAGACCGACGCTGAGCAAGCTCGATGGCACTCGCTCCTAGCGATCGTTGCTCGCGTGGCTCGCGCGATCGCGTCGTCACTCGGCCATCCGAGCAAGCTCGATGGCACTCGCTCCTAGCGATCGTCCCGGCGGGCCCACCAGTATGAGAGGCGGCTGTGGAACCAGCCGACCGGTCCCCAGTGGATCGAAGCGACGTCGTCGGCCATCTTCCGCTCGTACGCCTGTTCGATGCCCTCGATGCGACCGTCCTGTCCGCCCCAGACCTCGCGGTCGGCTTCGAGGTGCTTCTCGTGTGCCTCGTACCACGCCTCGATGCGGTGCAGCTCGCCGTCGTCGAGCCACACGCCATGTTCGGCGCACACGTCGGTCGTCACGCCACTTTCGTACGCGAAGACCTGCTTGGCCATCGGCACGCCGCAGGTCGGACAGGTGTGGATGTCCTCAGCTGCCTCGAGCTGGTCGCTCGACGCCGTGCCCTGGGACTCGACCGCAGCCTGCTCCTCGCCGATCGGTCGGTCGTCCGTGCGATCCCGGACCGCAGCACGGAGCGCGTCGGCGTGCAGGAACAGGCCGTGCCCCCGCTCGCACGCGAGCACCTCGATCGATTCGTGGGCGCGCAGCACCAGCGGCTCATGGCAGTGGACGCAGCCGGTGGTGGCTGCAGTGGCGGTGGCGTTCGCGGCATCGGTCATGCGCCGCGCCTACCCGGGCACGACGCGGCTCACGCACGCGGTCCTCGTCGTTCGACGATGCAGCGCACGAGCGCTTCCGCGTGTCGCGACCAGATCGCCGGCATCGGCGCGAGCTCGAACTCGTACGTCACGGCCGTCGACCCGGCCGCTTCGCACCACGACGCCGAGTCGCCCGGGGTGGGCCCATCGAGCTTGCGTACGATCGGCATCGATGCCGGCTCAGCCAGGTGTTCGGCAAAGGGCAGCGCACGTTCACTCATCGCGATGATGCAGTCGAGCGGCGTGTGCAGGTCGATCACGAGCTCCGGCTCGACTCCATTCACGAGCGACATGATCGCCTGCGTCTCGGGCTCCGAACCAGGCTGCGTGCCAGGCGACGACAGCTGAGTGCGGCGCTCGCTCGTGCGAACGGTGGACGTCGACCAGAACGTCGGAGACGGCGCCTCCGACCAGGTCTCGCCGGGAAAGTTCCGATTGAGGTCCACGCCACGCGCGTTCTGCCGCGTGCCCGCCAGCACGCCATCGGGGTTGAGCACCGGCACCACCACCGTGCATGCGTCGTCGGCATGCACGACCCGCATCAGGTGCTGCGCGGCCTGCAGCGTCACCGACTCCTCGCCATGGATCGCCGCCCAGAGCACGCGCGTCGGGCGGCTCGTCGTCGGCCACCATGCGTGGATTGCAGTGCCGTTCACCGACTCGCCGATCTGCTCGGGGCGCCAGCCGTTGCGTCGGGCGAGGTCGGCGACGTGGATCGACGGCAGCCCGGAGGGGGTCCGCGAGCCGGGCGCGGCGGCGTGTTCGGCGGCATGCATGTCGCACAGCCTACGTCGAAGCTCGGCGCCTTACTCCTCGATGCGGCGAATCCGGCGCACGTAGCTCGTGCGGCCCGATTCCTCTTCTCGCTCGGAGTGCTCGCTGCGCATGGACTGCTCCATCTGGCGGAAGGAGCTGCTCAGGCGTGACCGGCAGTACCGGCATCGATCGCCGATACCGTTGCAGGTGCACGATTCCATGCCCGAGGTGATCTCGATGAGGCGGCCGCCGTCGCAGAAACTCCGCACGTCCGCCGTGGGCACGCCGGTCTCGCGCGCGATCTCGCCCATCGGAGCGCCGTCATTCTCGAGCAGGTACTCGCGCACGAGGGCGAACCGATTCTGCTCGACGAGCGAGCACTGCGTGCAGAGCCGCATGGTCACCCGCGGAAAGAGTTTTCCGCAGGCGTTGCACGTGTCGATCGACGGCTTGGGCGCGGGCAGAGCCATGTGACTCATCGCATCGGCAGTCCCCCCGAAGGGCTTGAGCCCTGCATCAACGACCATTCGAACGTCGAAACGGCGTTTGCTGGAACTCCTGCAGGACACCCATCCTGTGACCACATTCCCGCTCGGCAAGGAGACCTCCGATGAAGCACGTGGACGAGACGCCCCCGACCCAGGTCGTGATGCCCGTGGGTGAACTGCATGGACGGACCGTCTGGAGCGAATCCGGCGATCGGATCGGCGTCGTGCGCGGCGTCCATCAGGACGACGACGGCCGAATCGTCGCGCTCGACGTGCGTGAGCGCTGGATGCTCGGCCCCCATCACGAGGTCCCCGCCTCGGGCATGCGCTTCGACGACGGCGACATCATCGTCGCTGCGTCAGCGGCTCCAGCCGATATTGGCGGGAAGGAGCGATCGAGCCGCACGGTCCAGCGGCGTCACGTCGGCAGCTTCGCGCCTGCGCCTGTGCTGCTGTCCGGACGCGAGGGCGCACGCGGCCGATTCGGCGGTCTCGACATCATCGGCAGCCTGTTCGGCGCACTCGTGACCATCGCGAGCCTCGTCCTCGTCGGTGGCGTACTTGCCGCGATCTTCGGCACCGACGCCACCGCGATCGACACCTCGCTCGATTCCTTCGATGCCGTCACCACCGAAGCGTTGATCGTCGCGGCCGCGACGATCTTCCTGTCCTGCTTCCTCGGCGGATGGGCTGCCGGGCGCAGCGCGCGCTTCGACGGCATCGCCAACGGCGTCATGACCGTCGTCTGGGTCCTGGCGATCGGCGTGGCGCTTGCAGCACTTGGCGCGCTGCTCGGCGATGAGTACGACGTGTTCGCGAACACGGAGCTGCCCACGTTCGTGACCGATGAATTCGCGCTGTGGGGCAGCGTGGCACTTGCTGTCACGCTGGTGCTGATGCTCATCGGAGGTGCCCTGGGTGGCGCGCTCGGCGAGTCCTGGCACAGGCGGGCCGATCGAGCGATGCTGGACGTCGTTTCCGTCGATGATCGCGCGCAGGAGCCGGACGGCATCGTGGGCTCATCGGCCGACGCGCAGCCGGTCGACGACGGCGACGCGGTACCGGTCGAGCGCTCGGACCGCCATTCCCGCTGATTCCCGGACCCGCTGAACGACCGGCCGCGACTTGCGCAGGACCTGCGGAGGTTCGCAGGCCGGTCGATTCGGCGTTTCCCCTCGGTCGGCACGGACACCCTGACACCGTCCACGAGGATGGAGGAGGGCTCCGATGACGCCGACGACCAATACGCAGCTCGAGGTGATGCTGCCGGTCGGTGACCTGCACGCGAGAACGGTCTGGAGCGAGACGGGCGAGCGCTTGGGGCTCGTACGCGCCGTACGGACCGATGCCCGGGGGCACGTGACCACGCTCGTCGTGCGCGAAGGGTGGATCCTCGGTCGCGAACACGACGTGCCCGCCGGCGGGATGCGCATCGATCACGGCGACCTGGTCGTACCGCAGTCGGCGTCACTCGAGATGATCGAACGTGAACTCGAGCCTGCACCGGTCGAGCGGGTCGCCCACACCGCCGAACAGGCCGAGCGTCCGATGCCGATCTTCGTCCAGGGCGGCGAGCGTGCGCACTACCGCTTCGGGGGCCTCGATGTCGTGGGCGCGGTGCTCGGCGCGCTCGTGATGTTCGCCACGTTCTCGATCGTCGGTGGACTGCTCATGTCCGTGTTCGACGCGCCGCCGCTCGTGGTCGACAGTGGGCTGGGATCGTTCGCTGACATCACCACCACATCCATGCTCGTCGGGCTTGCAGGCGTGATCGTCGCTGGATTCGTCGGTGGCTGGGCAGCGGGGCGTTGCGCCCGCTTCGACGGTATCGGCAACGGCCTGCTCGCAGCGACCCTCCTGCTCGGACTCGGCGTGCTGTCTGCGGGGCTCGGGCGCTGGGCCGGTTCCGAGTACGACCGCTTCCAGGGCTTCGGCCTGCCGCGCGTGACGACGGAATCCGCCGCCGCATGGGGCATCGTCGGGGCGCTCGTCATGCTCGTGGCGCTGCTGGTCGCATCCGCGATCGGCGGCGCGCTGGGCGAAGCGTGGCACCGACACGCAGATCGCGCGATGCTCGACGTCGTGCCCGTCAGCGAATCACATGGACACCGCTGGCGAGAGCGACACCGTCCTGAATGGTGACCGCTACGTCGAGCGCCGCCGACAGGTCGCGCCACAGGTCGTCGACGTCCTCCAGGCCCACCGAGATGCGCAGCAGCGATTCGCCGACACCGGACCGCTCGCGGCTCGTCGCGTCACAGACGCGATGTGTCAGTGACGCCGGGTGCTGGATGAGCGTGTCAGTCGAACCGAGGCTCACCGCGTGCGTCGCCAGGCGCACCGCGCCGAGCACCGCGCGAGCGGCGTCGAATCCGCCGACGAGCTCGAACGCCACCATCGACCCGGGGCCGGACATCTGGCGGCCGACGAGTCCTGTCTGGTCGGTGCCGGGCAGCGACGCATGGTGCACGCGTTCGATCGCCGGATGCAACGCAAGGCGGCTCGCGAGCTGCGTGGCGGTGTCCTGCATCGCGCGCACGCGCAGTGGCAGCGTCGCCAGCCCTCGGTGCAGCTGATACGCCGCCATCGGGTGCAGCACCGCGCCCGTCGCGATGCGCACGCCACGCAGTCGTGCGGCCGTGGCCTCGTCGCACGCGACGACACCGCCCATCGCGTCGCCATGGCCGCCGATGAACTTGGTGGCGCTGTGGATGACGATCGACGCGCCGTGCTCGAGCGGTCGCTGCAGCACGGGCGTGGCGAACGTGTTGTCGACGGCGACCGGCACGTTCCCGGCCGCGCGCGCGACCGCCGCGATGTCCACGAGCGTCGACGTCGGGTTCTGCGGCGTCTCGAGCAGGATCAGCCCCGTATCGGGGCGGATCGCCTCCGCGACCTCGTCGGGCATCGCCCACGTCACGTCGATGCCGAGCAGGTCGCTGCACATCAGGTGGTCGGTCCCGCCATACAGCGGTCGCACGCCCACGACGTGGCGGTGGTCGCCGTCGAGCGACATCAGCAGCGCCGTGATCGCGCCCATCCCCGACGCGAACGCAACCGCGCTCGTCGTGCCCTCGAGGGCGGCGATCGCATCCTCGAATCGGCCGACAGTGGGGTTGTGCAGGCGTGCGTAGATCGGGGAGCCGGACGGCTGTTCGCCATTTGCCCAGGCGTCGAGCTGCGCGGCGGCGCCGTCGAGGTCGCCAACGGGGTACGTGGTGGACAGGTCGAGCGGCGGTGCGTGCACGCCCAGTTCGCGAAGGTCCTCGCGGCCTGCGTGTACGGCTCGCGTGTCGAATCCGAACGTGCCTGCGTCGCCTTCGTGCATCCCCATCGCGCCGATCCCCTCAGTCATTCGTACTGCGATATGTCCCTACCATAGGCGTAGATTCGGACGGAATCGAACTATGCGATACAATGTGCGGCAGATGACTGATTTTGAAGGTATTGATGCTGTCGACCAGTTGATCTTGGGCGTCCTGCAGGACGATGCGCGGATCACCAATCGCGACCTTGCTGCGCGCGTCGGGCTCAGCCCGTCCGCATCGCTCGCCCGCATGCGTGGCCTGCGCGAGCGCGGGATCATCACGGGCTTCGCGGCCGAGCTGGACCTGTCGCGCCTGGGGCGCCCGCTGCAGGCGCTGGTCGCGATCCGCCTCAACAACCACGCGCGCGGCCTGCTCGACCAGTTCGTCGAGGATCTCGTCGCGCTGGAGGAGACGATCAGCCTCTTTCATCTCACGGGCGAAGCCGACTACCTGCTGCACGTCGCCGTCGCGGATCCCGAGCACCTGCGCGACGTCGTGCTCGATCGCCTGACGCTCCGGCCGGAGGTGGCGCAGGTCACCACGTCGCTCATGTTCGAACACCATCGCTCGCGCCCGCAGCCGCTCAGTCGTCGCGCCCGACCTCGTCGGTAGGTTCCGTCGGTCACCGGACCGACCTCGAGGAGCGCACATGACCACCGACCCGACCACTCGCCTGCCATGGCGCGCTGCCGGATCGACGCTGATTGCCGCTGCGATCCTCGGGTGGCTCGGCGTGATCGTGCGGTCCCACCAGGGCGCTGTGGGTCTCGAGCGGCAGCTCGCGGAGGTCGCCGATGCCTCGGCGCGTGAGCTCGTCGCCTCGGGCGTATGGATCGCAGCGACGATGCTCTTCATCCTGTCCGGCGTGTTCATCGCGATCATCGCGCATGCACGCGGCGGACAAGGCGCGTTCATCGGTGCCCTGCTGCTCGCCGTCGGCGGTGCCTGGATCACCGCAGCGCCAGGAGCAGCTGCGGTGGTGCTGCACATGCTCGCGACCGGCGACCTGAGCTCGGCCACCATCACCGAACTCGCCGCTGCGCTGAAGGGCGACCAGGCGTGGCTCGTGACGCTGCCGCTCATGATCGCATTCGTGCTCGCACCGGTCGTGCTTGCGCTCGGCCTTCGAACGATGCGCCTGGGCGTGGGTGGCGGCGTCGCGCTCACGTGGATCGTGTCCGTCATCGCCGCGCTCGTGCTCTACGGCGATCGCACCGGCGAAGTGATCGCCTGCGGCGGCATGATGGTCGCCCACGTGCTCATCGGCGTCGCGCTGCGACGCGAGGATGCTCCTGCCTGACAGGCGTGTCAGGCGATCGTGAAGATCGTCTCCCCATGGAGCGGTTCCACGTGGGTGTCCACACGCGTCACGACCGCGCCCGGAGGTCCATGCCGACAGAATTCCACGAGACGCTCGACCACTTCCGGGCGTCCCTCGAAGACTGCCTCCACCGATCCGTCCGTGCGGTTTCGTACCCATCCGTCGACCCCGCATCCTCGTGCGGCCTCGGCCACGGAGCTGCGAAACCACACCCCCTGGACTCGACCGCGGACGACCACTCGGCACCGAATCCGATCCACCAGTCGTGCGGTCTTCGCCGCGGCACTCATGCCCGACATGCTGCCTGCCTCCTCGCTCGACGTCAGCTAGGCGAGGGGTACCCCGGTGGCAGCTCGTGCAACGACCTCGTGCTGGTCATGGGCACGTCTCGGGGTGCGTGACAGCGTGAACGTGAACGCGGCCCCACTGTCGGGCGCGTCCTCGACGGCAATCGTGCCGCCGTGCTGCTCGACGATCGCCGCGACGATGGCGAGACCGAGTCCGTGTCCACCGTCTCGGGCGCCCGCTCCGCGCCGCCAGGGTTGGAACACCACGTTCGCTTCCTCGCTCGGAATCCCGGGACCCTGATCACGCACGGTGAAGCGCCAGCCGCCCACCTGGTCGGTTCCCTCGACGTGCACGTGGGCGATGTCATCGGGGGTCGGACCGACGCCGTGCACGGCAGCATTCTCGAACAGGTTCGCGAAGAGGCGACGGAGGCTCGGCTCGTGCCCGATGATCGTCGCGGGCACGTCGGCGATATGTACCGAAACCCCGTCGATCGTGCGCGCGACGTCCTCGAGGGCTCGCCGAACGTCGATCTGCTCGGTCGCCGGCAGCAACTCGGCTGCCTCGGACAGGTCGAGCACGCCGCGGATGGTGCTTTCCGCGCGCCAACCGAGCGCCGAGATCCGCCGCATGTACTCACGGACGGCGTCGATGTCGACCGTTCCTTCGCTCAGGCGCTGGTCCGCGAGCTCCGCCAAGGCGCATATCGACGTCAGCGGCGTACGAAGGTCATGGGCGAGCGCCGCCTGTGACGCGCGCAGCGAGTGCATCGCGCGGCGCGAACTCCGCACCTGTTCGCGTAGCGCGATCACGATCGGGCGGGTGCTGATCACGACCGTCGCCAGTACCACGATGAGTGCGACGCGTTGAGCCAGCGTGCCCTGATCCGGTAGGCCGGGCAACCAGTCGTGCATCGGTGCGATGACGAGCAGCGTGCAGATCAGCAGCCCGATGGCGATGTCGGCGGGGTCGGCATATAGCGCGATCCAGATCAATGGCACCAGGAGCAGCATGCCGAATCCGCTCGACATGCCGCCCGTGGTGGCGGCCATGAGCCAGATCCAGATGACTGCGGTGTGTGGCGGGATCGACTCCACCCAGCGGGGATAGCGAAGCCACGGCACGACCCAGCCGATGATGTTGGTCGCGATGATCGCGGCCACGGCCACGGCGAACGCAACGTGCAGGCCGTCGGCGACCTCGGTCCACGCCAGCGCCGCGACGACGGGGAACCCCGACATCGCAAGGAATCGGATCTCGGATGCATTGTCGCGCGTGAGCATGCTTTCGCGCTCGTGCGGGCGCAGCGTGGATTCGTCGTTGCGCAGCGCGAGTCGGAGCTGTTCGAGAACGACCATCCCGCGGATCCTACGCGTCGCAGGACCGCTCGCTCATCGAATTGCCGAGACTTTGCTCATTCCTCGAGCACGATGTCAGCCGAATCGGGGCATGTGAAGTCGCGATCGTCGCCGCGATGATCGGCATCGATGCAGATGGTCTGGCCCTGGAACGTGACGATGCCCCGACCGTCGACGATGCCCGACAGCTCGCGCGAGTAGGAGGCAGGGATCGCGAAGATGCCCAGGGTGGCGACCGCCACCGACACGACCCACGCGGTCGTGAGCGCGATCGTCGTCGGTCGTGATCGGGTCGTGCGAGGGCGACGAATCTCCGCGAAGCCTCGCTCGATCGGCAACAACAGGGCGATCGGGATCCAGGCGATGCAGGTCACCCACAGGCCGGCGAGCCAGGCAGAGGTGCCCTCGTCGAAGAGATCGAGGATGATGTCGGGGTCGATCGCGATCCATCCGATCGCGACCGCCCAGGCAACGAGCAGCGCCCAGATCGTGACGAGCAGCGTCCAGCGAATCAGGACGGCGACGAATCCCGCGACGGTCGTGATGAACGAGCCCAGCGTCGCCAGCGCTGGACTCGCCTGCTCGCGCGCGCGGGCGAGCATCTCCTGTGCGGTGGTTCCTGTGCCCAGTGCCTCGGCGCGTTCCTCTGGGGACTTGGCTTCCGGCACGATGAGTGCCATCACGATATAGGCGATGATGCCGGCGCCGCTCGTGAGGATGGTGAGCACGACGACCGCCACGCGCACCACAGTGACGTCCATGCGCAGGTAGGCGGCAAGGCCGGAACAGACGCCAGCGAGCAGCGCGTCGTCGCCGGTGAGGCGATAGAGCCGTCGATCGCGCCAGTTGGGTGGGTCCTCGACAGCGCCCGCCGCCGGTCCCGCGACCGGTTCCATCGGCGTGGTCGCGGCCGCTGCCGCGTCGTCGTCTGCGGGCTCGACGGTGCCGAGCGCGTCCAGCACGTCAGAGACCTGCGCCGCCGTGACGACGTCACGATCTCGGGGTGCCACATGCGCGAGCCGATCGGCGATCGCACGCTCGAAATCGAGCACGAGTTCATCGCGATCGGGGTCTGCCGCGAGCCGGGTGCGCGCCGCCTCGAGCCAGGATTCGAGCTTCTGGACGCCCGCGTCCTCGATGTGCCAGGCGCGCCCGGCGAGGTTGACGATGGTCACGCGGTTCATCGGGAGGCTCCCAGTGTCGTGAGGGTGGTGGCCAGGTCCTGCCAGTACGTGTCGAGCTGTGAGCGTCGCTCGCGACCGGCATCGGTGAGGCGGTGGTACTTGCGTGGGGGGCCGCTCCCGGACTCCTCCCACTCGTGTTCCAACAGGCCGTCGCGCCGGAGCTTGCCGAGCAGGGGGTACAGCGTGCCCTCCTGCGTGGCGAACGGCGTGTCGGCCAGGCGCTCGAGGATCTCCGCGGCGTACAGGCGGCCGGGTGCGAGCGCGGTGAGCACGGCCAGTTCGAGCAGGCCACGGCGTACGGATCGGAACGGGTCGGTTTCAGTCATCACGGTACCTTCATTACGCAAGGTACCGTGTTTCGCGCCAGATTGCAAGTCGTGCGGTGGACGCGGACCGCGTCGCGCTGCTACGATTCGCACGTCGCGTCGGTCCCCAACCCACCGCCGCGGCCACTACGCGCGATTAGCTCAGTGGGAGAGCACCGCCTTGACATGGCGGGGGTCGCTG
>JBBQUY010000006.1:0-69376 GCA_038212015.1 Gaiellales bacterium
AGTGGCGAGCTGCGGGCGGGCGACGGTGCGGCGTGCTGGACCCCCTCGGCCATGCACGGCGCGACATGCGGCGACGTCGCTTGCATCCAAGGTCACCCAAGTCGGTGAAACGCGCAAGGGGGAAATGTCGATATGCGCGGACGCGCGTCTTCAGCCGTGGTTCACGTCACGGGCTCAGGCAGCCTGTTCGTCGTCAGCGAGGTCTTCGCCGCCAAACGGATTGCGGCGAACATCCTGCAGCGCCAGGCGCAGGCAGTCGAGCGCTCGCTTGCCCGGATCCTGCGCGTAGAGCACGGTGTGGTTGCCGATCAGCACGGCGGCCGCGTCGTCGCTCACCACGCCGACGCCCTTCTGCGCGGCCCATCCGACGAGCTGCGTCTCCAGGTCGTCGGGTCGCTCGACCTGCGGCGACCCGTCGGGGCCATGCGCGGCAACCAGGTGCAGCTCGGCACCCACGCGCTCGTACATCGCAAAGCGGCGGCAGCCGACGCGGGCGGCGAGCAGGCGCAGGTCGACGGTTCCGTCCGGCGCGGGTACCGGCACGGATGTCGCCGACAGGCGGGCCATGATCTCCGGGCCGAGCTCCGGTGCTTCGGCGAGCAGGTGGTGTGCGATGTCGATGTCGAGGTCGCCGATGCTGGCGATGCCGAGCGCACCGATCGCGATGCCGTGCCCGTTCTCGAGCCCGACGAGCGCTGCCGTGCGCATGCCGAGCGAGCCGATCAGCCCCATCCCGGGATGCATCGCCAGGTCGCCGAGCGTGAACGCCGCACCGTGTCGCGCGACCTCGCCCCAGACGGTGTCGGCCGGCACGCGACAGGTGTGCAGCATCGCGCCGGAGCGCACGTGTATGTCGAGGCGGATACCGCTTGCGGCAAACAGGCCGAGCACGACCACATCGGCGCCGTGTTCGCGTGCCAGGCGCCGCGTGATTCCAGCGCACGCGCCGCCGCGCACGCGCATGCCGCTGACCGCGTCCGGCGCGACCCAGGTGGCGAGCGCCTGCCCTTCGCGGCGCGTGAGACGCGAGTCGCTGACGACGAGCACGATCGTTCCGTCCTCGGTTCGCCCAACCGGCACTGCCGCGTGGCGCTGGCCCGCGCCGCGCACGGGTCCGTCGGCGTCGACGAGCTGCAGCGCACGCCCTTCATGGGCGGCGCTTCGAGCGACGCCGCGGGCGACGTCCAGGAGCGTCTCGACGCGACCGCTCGCCCCGCAGAGCACGCCCTGGGATCCGTTGTCGGGCACGTGGATCGCGAGCGATGCATCGAACCCGGCCGCGGCTGCGAGATCGCAGGCAGCACGTGCACGTCCGAGCGGCTCGGCGGGGAGCAGGCCGGGGTGCGGCAGGTGATCGGTTCGTCGGCGTCGGCGTTCCATGGCTGCTGGCGTTCTCGGCGCTGCCAGCCGCATGCTTGAGCCCTATTTGCGTTTTTCGCGTTTGCTCAGGTAAAGATTCTCGGAAAGCCGCGCTCAGAGCGGGAAAACGAGGTTGGAGCAACCGGTGCCGCGGCGTCAGTCGAGCGGCTCGTAGCCGTTCTTGGGCGCGCCGAATGCGGGGACGTTCTTGTCGTGCTGCGCGCGCAGCTCGGCGATGAACGCGTCCACGTCGGCGAGGGGCCTGCCGGCCTTGTGGTCGACGAGCGCGGCCTGCAGCTCCATGAGCTTGGTGCGCGTGCCGTTGTGCTCGGCGATGAAGCCGGGGATCGTCGTGCGGATCTCCTCGACAATCGCCGCCGGTGCGTCAGCGCCGCCGAGGTTCAGGCCGATGCGGCGGGCGATCTCGCCGGCGCGCTGGTCGGCGCGCACGCCGTCGGAGACGATCGCTGCCGCGGCTGCGATCGCGTCCCTGGAGCCGTCGGTGCCTATCCCGACGAGCCGGTGCAGGCGCTCGCTGAAGCGCGTGTACGCGCTCGTCGACTGCGTGATTCGGTCGGTGAGGTCACCGGTGTCGATCGCGAACTCCTCGCGGATGAAGTTCCGCAGGTGGGTCATCGTCGCGACTTCGGAGATGCCCTCCTCGATGTTGCGGTCGGCGCCGTGCCAGGCATTGACGTCCTCGCGCGTGTAGCCGTTGAGCGTCACGTGCGCGGCCTCGTGCAGGATCGTCGCGTTGGCCTGCACGAACGCCTGGCGCTGCGACTCGGTCCAGCTCGCCCATGGCGTCGTGCGCAGGCGCTCGATGCCCTCGAGCAGGCCGGTGGTGGACTTGATCGACAGGGCGAACCAGCCCTTCAGGCCCTGGAACGTGGCGAGGCCGAGCGCCTTCTGGTCGTCCGCTCGCTTGTAGTTGATCTCGACGGTCGCCAGGCCCATCGTCGTGTTCGCCACGCGCGCCATGTACTGCGCCCCGTCCTGGATCAGGCGCGCGACCGCGAGGTCGTCGCTGCCCGCTCCCTTGACGGTGACGACCATGCCGTCGCGCAGCTGGTCGGGCGTGCGGTCCTGGAGCGGCGGCGCGGCAGCGATCGGCGTGGACGGGGCGACGGGTGCGAGCGGCGAGATCTGCATCGTACGATCCTCGCAGCAGCTCCGGCGGCGTGGTGCAGTGGGCGACGTCAAGCGCGACGACCGATCCGCCAACCCAACCTTTGGTGCTCACGCGGTCACCAACGTTGGGTTCGTGGGCGGAGCGCATGACACATCCGCGCGCAAGCGGGTACGCGCACCTCATGACCCACACCGTCGAAGACCTCGGCATCGAGATTCCCGGCCGCGCTGCCGCGTGGGACCTGCTCACCGAGCACACGAAGCAGCCCGGCCTGATCGGTCACGCCCGCGCGGTCGAAGCCGCGATGCGCTGGTACGCCCGCCGCGCCAGCGCCGACGAGGAGCTGTGGGGCTGCGTCGGACTGCTGCACGACTTCGACTGGGAGATCCACCCCACGCTCGAGCAGCACCCCGCCGACGGCGCACCGATGCTGCGCGATGCGGGCTGGCCCGAGCTCGTGATCCGGGCGATCCAGGCGCACGCGCCGCACACGGGCATCACGCCCGAGAGCGATCTGGAGAAGACGCTCTTCGCGTGCGACGAGCTCGCGGGCTTCGTGGTGGCCGTCGCCCGCGTGCGCCCGGAGGGCTTCGCCGGGATGTCACCCAGGAGCGTCACCAAGAAGCTCAAGACGCCGAGCTTCGCCGCGGGCGTCAGTCGCGAAGACGTGGATCGCGGCTGCGAGCTGCTCGCCCTGGAGAAATCCGAGCACATCGCCAACGTGATCGAGGCGATCACGCCGATCGGCGACTCGCTCATCGGGGACGTCACCGGCGCGCGCTGACGCGACGGTTGCGTGACGAAGTCGCGACGGGTTCGGCACGATGCGCGCATGTCTCGTGACAACTCAGCCGCGATCATTTTCCATGGGCGCTGGATGGCAACCAGCGCCTCCGGGCCCGTGGTGTAGTGACAGCACGGCAGCGCTCGCCACGTTGCAGGCGCGGGTTTGATTCCCGCCGGGTCCACGCACATTCCGCGCGCTATGCTGAGTGGCACGTGGCGAGCGTTGCACGTGCGGCGGTCCAGCTTTCGAGCGGGCCGCCGCGCCGTCTTCAGGCGATGGCGACGGGCTCGAGGTCGTGATCGACGTCCACTACCGCACCAGCCGCCGGCGCATCATGGCGATCGACGACCACGTGCCGACGATCGCGATGCCCACGAGCACGCCGAGGTGGTTGAGCGACGCGAGCGAGAGCACGGCGCCCTCGGTGCCGGATGCGTGGCGTGCGAGCGAGACGCCGTGGTAGGCGGGTGACAGCAGCTGCAGGGTGTCGAGCGGCTGGCCGAAGTCGTCGGGTCGGTAGAACGTGCCGCTGAGCCAGTACATCGGGAAGATGCCGAAGCTGACCCAGTACCCGAGCGTCTCGAGCATCGGACTGACGCTGGCGGCGGTCACCGCGAGCGCCGACATCATGAACGCGCTGGCGAAGCAGATGGCCGGCAGCAGCAGCGCCCACCACGAATCGAAGAGCCCGAACGCGCCGAAGATGCCGGCGATCACGCTCGCGCTGACGGTGCCGCGGAACGCGCCGTAGAACAGCTCGCCGAGCACGACGTCGTCGATCTGCACGGGTGTGGCGACCATCGCGTCGAACGTGCGCTGCTTGTCCATGCGGTAGTAGGTGCCGTAGCTGCACTCGAAGCCGGCGCTGAACAGCGCGCTGCACACGACCAGGCCCGGTGCGATCCATGCGGCGTAGCCCGCGCCGCCGAATCCGGTGACGACGGCGCCCAGACCGAGGCCGAGCGCGATCATCGACAGGCACACGTCGACGACGTTGGGAATGAGCAGCCACGTCCACAGGCGCAGGAACACGTCGCGGTTGCGATGCCACACCGCGCGAGTGAGGCGGAGGCTGATGCGCGCATCCGGCGGCGTCGACGCATCGACCGTCGCACTCGCCAGGGGCGCATCGGGCATCGTCGCGAGCGTCGTCTCGAACGTCGTCATGCCTCGGCCCCCTCCACGAGCGCGTGGCCGGTGGTGCGCAGGAACACGTCCTCGAGCGTGCCACGCCGCACGGTGCGGATCGCAGCGTCGGGCACGGGAATGCGTTCGAACAGCTGCTCGAGCTTCCAGCGCTGCAGCCCGGCGCCGTAGACCGTGAGCGTGCCGTCGACCCATGCATGGTCGAGCTCCGACGTGGCGATCGCCGCGGCGGTGACGGGCGGCAGCGGGTCGGTGAACGCGCGGCCGGGAATGTCGGACAGGTCGGCTTCGAGCACGAGCTCGCCTGCGTGACGATCGATGAGTTCGGCCGGGCGACCGGCGAGCACGATCCGGCCGTGGTCGAGCAGCACGACGCGGTCGCAGAGACGCTCGGCTTCCTCGAGGTAGTGCGTGGTGAGCACGAGTGTTCGCCCTTGCCGGCGCAGCTCGCGCAGCGTGCGCCACACGACGCGGCGCGCCTGCGGATCGAGCCCCGTGGTGGGCTCGTCGAGCAGCACGAGCTCGGGATCGCCGATGAGCGCGCGGGCCATCACGAGACGGCGCTTCATGCCACCGGACAGCTCGTGGATCTCCGAATCGCGGCGGTCGGTGAGCGCGAACAGTTCCAGTGCTTCTCCCGCGCGGGTGCGCGCCTGCGCGCGTGAGAGCCCGAAGTAGCGGGCGTAGATGAGCAGGTTCTGCCAGACGGTGTTGTCGGGGTCGAGGTTGTTCTCCTGCGGCACGACGCCCAGGCGCGCCTTGATGCGGCGCGGGTGGCGCGCGACGTCCATGCCGAGCACCGCGAGCTCGCCGCTCGTGCGCGGGGTGAAGCCGTAGAGCATGCGCATGGCGGTGCTCTTGCCGGCGCCGTTGGGGCCGAGGAAGCCGAAGCATTCGCCGCGCAGCACGTCGAAGTCGATGCCGTCGACGGCATGGCGACCGCCGTAGTGCTTGGCGAGCCCGCGCGCGCGGATCACGGCGTCGGCGATCGGCGGTGGTGTCTGGCTCGGCGGCATGCGCGCGAGTGTATCGGTGATCGTCACGGTGCCGTGACGAAGTCGAGTCGCATCCGTGACGATGCGCGCACAATGCGTGACACGCGGTCCTGTGGCATTGCGCCATGGACGTTTTCGGGCGACGAGGCAGGCAGCAGGAACGGGCGACGGCGACGCTGGAGTACGTCGGCGTGGCGGTCGCGACAGCAGTGCTGCTGACGGGGATCGCGGCGGGCATGCGCCCGGGCGGCACGTCGATCGGCGAATCGGTCGCGGGGCGGATCGGGGCGCTCGTGTCAGGCGAGGCAGCGACGTGGCGGTGGCGAACGGCGCGCGAGGCACGAACCGGTGGCGGCAGCGACCCGGTGCGCGTGTCACGCGACGAGCTGCGGATGGAACCGATGCTGCCGCCGGTGGCGCTGTGGGCGCGCGGCTGGGAGACGGAGCGCGAGGTTGCCGGCGCGACGATCGATGCTTCGGCGTCGGCGTGCGCGCTGTGCGCGTCGGTGGAGTGGTCGCACGAGCTCGGCCCGAAAGCGGAGGCCGGCAGCAGCGGCCGATACGCCGGCTTGGCGGCGGGGCTGGAGCTGGGCGGGCGGATGGCGCTCATCTCGGCGGAGCTCAACGCGAAGGCCGCGCGGCGATGGGGCGCCGGAACGAGCGCGTTCGCGCAGGGTCGACTGCGCGGCACGGTCGGCGCCGAGGCTGACGCGAAGGCGACGCTCGTGGCCAACCGCGAGGGAGTCGCGGTTGATGCGACCGCGGGCGCGATGGCCGGCGCGGTGGCGCGGGCGGAGGTGAAGACGGGCGTCGACCTGCTCGGCATCGCGATTCGCCAGTCGGGACGCGTCGAAGGCTGGGCGGGCGCTGGCGCTCGCGGCGCCGCGGGCGTCGACGTACGCCGCGACTCGGTGAGCTGGCGATTGGGGTGGGGCGCCGCGCTCGGACTCGGTGGTGCGAGCGAGTGGTCCGGTTCGGTCGACACGAGCGCCGTGTCGCCTCGTCACAAACGACTCGCCCGCGATGCGCTGCTGGCTTCGCTGTCGGTCACGCGATTTCCCGTCACCAGCATTCTCAGGCACTGAAGGAGCACGACATGAAGACCACCCACACCCGCACTCCGGCGCATCGCCCCCGATTCGACCCACCCACGGTGGCGTGGCCGATCGGGCTGGTGCTGCTGCTCGTGGCGCTCGGCACGTGGCGCGTCGCCGATCCCTCACATGGACGTTCCACGCCAGCAGCCGACACGGCGACGAAGACCGCGTCGCGCAGCTTCGGCGACGCGAAGCTCGAGGTGCCACGCACGTGGCGCACCCTCGGGCGATCCGCCGAGCGCATCACGTGGGGCGCCCCGGACCGCTCGCACACGGTGACGCTCGCGAGCACCGAGGCGAGCTCGGTGGCGCTGCCGACGATCGTGCGCGAGGTCGTCGCGCAGTCGGCGGACTCACTACCCGGCGCGAGCATCGCGTCGGATCCCGTCGACATCGACCTGGGCGATCGTGCACCGCGCGGGGACTCGGCGGCGCTCGTGACGTTCGAGGTGGGCGACGGCACGCATCCGCCGATCCACGTCGTGCAGGTCTGGCGCCGGGATGCGCGCGCAGGCGTCGACCTGGTCGCGACGTGGACGAGCGCCGACGGAACGTGGCCGGCCTCGCCGCGCGAGCTCCTCCCGCAGGCCACCTCGAATGGGTAACATCGACGCGAATGCGCGTCCGGAGGTGGACGCGCGCTTCAAAGGAGGATCGGCGTGGCGTACGAGGACATCCAGGTGGAGCGCGACGGCGGCGTCGGCATCATCACGCTCGACCGACCCAAGGTGCTCAACGCGCTCAGCCCACAGCTACTCACCGAGCTCGTCGACGCGCTCGAGGAATTCGACCGCGATCCCGAGGTGCGCTGCATCGCGCTGCTCGGCTCCGACCGCGCATTCGCGGCAGGCGCCGACATCTCCGCGATGGCCGATGCCTCCCCGATCGAGATGCTGCGCGACAACACCTTCGCGCGCATCGAGCGCATCCGCGACCTGACCACGCCCGTCGTGGCGGGCGTGTCGGGCTTCGCGCTCGGCGGTGGCTGCGAGCTCGCGATGGCATGCGACCTGATCGTCGCCAGCGAGAACGCCCAGTTCGGACAGCCCGAAATCAACCTCGGCATCATCCCCGGAGCAGGCGGCACGCAGCGCCTGCCGCGAGCGGTCGGCAAGGCCGTCGCGATGGACATGGTCCTCACCGGCCGCACGCTGTCGGCGGCCGAAGCGCGTGACGCCGGCCTCGTCGCGCGTGTCGTCGCACCCGAGGCGTGGCGCGACGAGACGCTCGCCGTGTGCCGCACGATCGCGACGAAGAGCCCGATCGCGCTGCAGATCGCCCGCGAGGCCGTCAACGCCGCCTACGACACGACCCTGCGCACCGGCATCGAGTTCGAGCGCCGCGCCTTCCACGTGCTGTTCGCCTCCGACGACCAGTCCGAGGGCATGCGCGCATTCCTGGACAAGCGACAGCCCGCGTTCTCGGGCAGCTGACACGAACCGATCGATGGGATCCACGATGACCACCGAAGCACCCACCCTGGAAACGATCGAGTACGCGGTCGCCGACGGCGTCGCGACGATCGCGCTCAACCGCCCCGACAAGCGCAACGCGATCAACATGCAGCTGCACAAGGACCTCGCAGCAGCGCTCAAGCTCGTCGCCCGTGACCGCTCGGTGCGCGCGCTCGTGATCACTGGCCGCGGCAAGGGCTTCTGCGCCGGACAGGACCTGTCCGAGTTCATGATGGCGAAGGCCGACGAGAACTTCCGCGTCGACGAGCACGTGCGCAACACCTTCAACCGCACGATCATGACGCTGCGCGGACTGGAGATTCCCGTGATCGCCGCGGTCAACGGCTTCGCTGCCGGTGCCGGCTGGAGCCTCGCGCTCGCCGCCGACATCCGCTTCTGCAGCGAGGACGCACAGTTCACGCAGGCGTTCTCCAAGATCGGACTCGTGCCCGATACCGGCAGCACCTGGTTCCTGCCGGAGCTGATCGGCACCTCGCGCACGCTCGAGCTGGCGTTCACCGGCGACGTGATCGATGCGCAGAAGGCGCTCACCTGGGGTCTCGTGAACTTCGTGACGGGCGCCGACGAACTCGAGGCTCGCGCGCACGAGTACGCGGTGCGGCTGGCGGCGATGCCGACGCTCGCGCTCGGGATCACCAAGCGCGCGGTGTACCGCGCGACGACGGCGACGCTCGCCGATGCACTCGAGTACGAGGCGCAGGTGCAGCAGCGCGCCGCGCAGAGCGACGATCACGTCGAGGGCGTCACCGCGTTCCTCGAGAAGCGGGCGCCCGTGTTCACAGGGCGATGAGGCGGGGCAGGAGCACGACATGAGCGCGACGGCTGAGAACCCAACCACCAGCGGCACCTTCCTGGGTGTCGACGTGCGCACCGGACCCGGCGGCGGCCTCGCCTCCGGCGCACCGGTCCCGAGCGGCGCAGCGATGCACTACCACGCCGCACGACTGCCCGACCTGGGCGATGTCGTACTCGCGGTGGCCCGCGTATTCGATGCCGACACCGGCGCTGCGCTGCGCATCGAGCTGCGTGCGTTCACCGCGGCAGCGCCCGGGCGTGGTGCGCTCGCGACGATGGCGGGCGACGAGCTCGTCGACGCACCCGGCGCGATCGCCTACGCCGAGCTGGAGCTCTCCGCCCAGGGCGACGAGGCCGATGAGCGACGGGCGGCGACGCTCACGCGCTGCGTCGTGACCGATGCCGCCCCCACCGCTGCCGCCGCGCGCGGCATCGCGGACTGGCTGCGCACCACGTGGGAAACCGAGCTGGCGTTCGGTTCCTGGCCCGCAGTGCGCGGCACGCTCGATGCCTTCTCGACCAATGGTGGCGCGAGCGCCGACTGGGCGCGGGAGTGGCTCGTCGACGGTGAACACCACGTCGACGACGCCGACCCGGCCGCCTTCCTGAAGGTGCTGTCGCCAGCGTGGCTCGAATCTGCGACCGGGGAAGACTCCTAGGCCACTGCGTCGAGCCGCAAGCGGCCAGTGCCACAGGGCGACGCCCGGGCCCACGTTACTGCCCGGTAATGTTCGAGGAATGACGAAGACCAGCGTGCAGGAATCCACCGACTCCGTGACCGACGAGGAGCCGACGCTCGACGCGACCGACCCCAAGCAGCGCCTGCGTGGCGCCATGATCGTCAACCCCTACTCCTCAGGGATGACCGGCAGGCGCGAGCGTGAGATCGTCTCGGAACTGCGCGAGCACATGGACCTCGAGGTGCGACGCACCGAGCGCGGCGGCCACGCCCCCAAGCTCGCGCGTGAGCTCATGGATGCCGGCCCGCTCGACGTGCTCATCTCCTGTGGCGGTGACGGCACCGCCAACGAGATCCTCAACGGCATGGCGCTCGGCAACGACACCGCCAAAGACCGCCCCGCATTCGCGATCGTCCCCGCCGGCGGCACCAACGTGCTCGCCCGCTCGATCGGCTATCCGAACCATCCCGTGCGCGCCACGTCCAGGCTCGTCGAGGCGATCGTCGAGCGCCGCACGAAGCGCATCAACCTCGCGACGTGTGACGAACGAATCTTCATGTTCTCCGCGGGCGTCGGGCTCGACGGCGAGGTCGTCAAGCGCATGGAGCAGCGACGGTCCGGGCGGCGCCCGAGCGACCTGGCGCACGTGACGTCAGTCGTCGGCTTTTTCGCGACGCAGCGTTTCGCGCTGACCGAGCGGATGACGGTGACCGTCGACGGCACCGGCGAACAGCTGCGCGCCGCGCTGTTGTTCGTGGGCAATACCGCGCCCTTCACCTACATGGGTCGCGTGGCGGTGAACTTCATGCCCGGCGCCACGCTCGAAGGCGGCCTCGACTTCATGGCACCAGAACGCGCCAACGCCTTCTTCGCGATTCGCAACGCCACGCAGGCGATGGGCGTGGGCCGCAAGAACCAGCGACTCGTGAGCCCCGAGAAGTCACGCGTTCGACACGACGTGACCGGCTTCACCGTCGAGTGCGACGAGCCGCAGCCCGTGCAGGTCGACGGCGAGTTCATCGGTGACCGAACGCACATCCGCTTCGGACTGCTCGAGCGCTGCATCGACCTCATCGTCTGACGACGACGCGGGTCAGCTGCCTTCGACCGGGCGGCGCGCGACGCACAGCGCCTCGGCCAGGCGGATCGTGTCGTCGTGCGGCAGGCCGCGTGAGTGGGCGAGCGCGATACCGAGCACCTGGGCTGCGTACTCCCAGAGCGCGAGCGGACCGGAGCGACACAGCTGTTCCCAGCCAAACGGAATGATCAGCTTCGCGACCGTGGACTCGGCGTCCCCGGAGGCGCGGTCGATGCCGATCGACTGGCGCACGATGCGGCCCCAGAATGCGTGGGCGGTGGCGCGGTTGGCTTCGCGCACGGCTCCGGAGCCCTGCACGAGCGTGCCACTGCGCGCGACGATGCGTGCGAGTTCGTGGTCGGTGCGCAGCGAATCGTGCAGCGCCTCGAGCCAGGTGTCCGCCGAATCCTTCTCGTGGCGCTGGCGCAGCGTGCCCTGGCGCAGCTTCGCGGCGGCGGCCATGCGGCGCAGGCGCAGCGCGCCCGAGATGCTCGTGGTCGTGACGCGCTCCACGCGCAGCGGCTGCAGCAGTGGCGGCACGCTCGCGGCGGGCGAGCCCATCGCGGGCATTCGCCTGGAGCGAGTCGCGGCGCGGTCGAGCGCGTCGAGCGGAATGTGGTCGACGAGCTCGTATGCGTCTCGGCGCGAGATGCCGTGGGCGTTGCGCAGGTCCTTGATGCGCCCGGTGCGGCGCTTGCGGTTGGCGATCCATGCGGCGTCGGGCCACACGAGCATCGCCGCGAGCGCGCGGATCGAATCCGGCACCACCGACGCATGCGGCTCGACCACGCCGGTGTGCTCGCGCTCGGCAGCTGCGATGTCGGCGACGTGGTCGACGAGGATCGTCGCCCACTCGGCGTCCTGGAACTCGCACAGCAGGTAGATGGCGTCCTGCAGCACGCTCAGGTGGTCGGGGTGCACGATCTCGGCGGCGCGCTCGATGAGCGCCTCGAATCCGAGCCGTGAGGCGTGGTCGATGTGAGCGCGGCGCTTGCGCGTGAACTGGTAGGCGGTCTTGACGCGGCGCACGCGGCCACCTTCGCGGCGACCCAGGCGGGTGCCGCGCCGGAACGCCTCGGCGTACAGCTTGTCGTCGACGCCGAGCGCGCGAATGCCTGCCACGAAGTCGGCTTCGTCGAGACCGGTGATGCCGGTGCCGCAGATCGCGCCGAGCAGCAGGCCGGGCTGCGCCGCCGACGGCAGGTGGTACCAGCCGGCGACTTCGTGGCCGTCGAAGGCGTAATAGGCGAGCGCAGACGTTCGGGCGATCGCATCGATCTCGCGCTCGGTGAGCACGTGCTCGGGGGCGACGTCGCGCTCGACGCTCGTGAACGCGCGGCGGCACGAGGACACGACGGTGGTGACGTCGGAGTCGACGAAGCCAGCGTCGATCGCACGAACGAGCTCGAGGTGCTCGCCGGCGACCACGAGGTCGACCGCGCCCCAGGGAACGTCGCCCAGTGCGTCTTCGATGTCGGCATCGGCGGCGACTTCGACGTACATGCCGTGCGGCATGCGCGAGTTGCCGGCAAGCGGCACGGCCTGCGCGACGATGCCGGCCTCGCGGCAGGCGAGCAGCAGCCAGTCCACGACGAGCAGCGTTCGATCCTCGGTGAGGCCGCACACGAGCGCGGACCACGGGCGGATCGCGGCGGCACCGCGCACGGGCAGGGCGGCGACAGCGGCGGGGAGCACCGTCTGATCCGGCGCCGAAGCCGCACGTTCGTGACCGGCGTCTGTCACCAACGTGCTGGGGGCGACGGCGGCATCGACGGTGCGTGGGGGCAGGGTTCCGGTCACAGGTCCACTCCCGCGACGGCGCGCACGAGCTTGCGGCGCAGGTTCCAGGACAGGCGCTTGGCCCGGCCCGTGGTGTCGCGGCGACGCAGGTCCCACGTGGCGGGCGACAGCTCGCGGACGGGGTCGAGCGAGGCGTGCGCGGCGGGCACGTCCAGCGCGAGCACGGTGGGGCCGGCGACGAGTTCCTCGCCGAGCTGCACGAGCGCTGTTGCAGCCGTCGGCACGGCGGCGGTGGCGATGCGGTCGGTGCCGACCAGGTCGGGGTCCATGCCGAAGGTGGACCCGCGGCGCGGTGCGGCGACGCGCTGCACGTCGCCCACGACGATCACGTGCGAGGCGACGCGCATGGAGCGGCAGGCGGTGCCGACGGCGACGCCGATCGCGCGGGGCGAGCTGCCGTCGACGTACTCGATGGACGCGCCGGCGGCTCCTGCGGCTTCGGTGACGCCGCCGCCCTGGCCGGTGACGACGAACACGCCGTGACCGGTGCCGGGTGCGGCGCTCGCGGCGCCGTGGGCTGCGAAGACTGCAGCAGGCACGACGGTGAGCGGCACGCCGGTGTCGGTCTGGTACGTCGGGTACTCGGCGTCGAGGCGACCGGGCACGCCGATCACGCCCTGCGCGAGCGTCAGGCCGGCGGCGACGACGGGCGAGACGGCGCGGTGCAGGACCTCGCCGCGGCGCGGCACGCGGCTGCTGGCGACGGTGCGCGGAGCCGCGACTGCCCCGGCGAGCTCATCGAGTGCGGCGAGGCCAGGATCATCTTCGGAAAGGCGTGTGCGGGCCCACGACGCAACGAGCGACACGAGCGTCTCGCCACGCAGCGAGCCGGCATCGATCGAGTGGGTGGCCGAGACCGGGGCCGACAGGTCCGAGCGAAGCTGGTCGGCGATGCGGTCGGCGCGTGGCGCGATCACGCAGGCGTCGTCGACGGCGCCGAGCATTCGCCCGATCGCACCGTCGCGAGCCGGCACGATGCCGACCGCGCGGCTGGACACGATCGCGACATCGTCCAGGCGCGTTGCGCTACCGACGTCAACGAGGCGCGCTGCGACCTGCGCCAGCGCACGTTCGGCGGCAACACGGATCGGGCCGGCAACGACGAGCGCGCAGACTGCGCCGCCGTGGGCGCTGCCGAGCGTCGCGTCGATGAGCCCGGCCTGCTCGGCCGCAGCGGCAATCGAGACGTGGCCCGGGGTACGGATCTCGGCATCCGCATCGGCGGTGGCGACGGGCGAGGCGTCATGGCGGCGGCGAATCGTGCCACGCATGCCGAGCGCTCGCTCGCGAATCACGATGAGGGCGGGGCGGCCGGCGGCGACGCTCGCGGCGTAGGCGGCGTCGATGGCGCGGACCAGGCCGATCGCGGTGGGCTCGGGATCGATGACGAGCGCGTCGTCGATGCGCAGCACGTCCTCGTCGAAGCTGAATCCGACCACGCCGCCGGCACACTGCACTCGTGCGAACTGCTCGAGGGCAGGGCGCAGGCCTCGTCGTCCGCCGAACACGACCGCGCCGCGCGGGGGAGCGCCGGTGATGCCGCCTGTGGGTGAAGTCACGAGCGGCTCCAGGGCCGAGCGGCTGCGCAGGCGTCGCAGCACGACGCCGCGGGGCGAGAGCACTCGTTCGCGCGCCTCGTCGATGGCGGCGTCGATCGGGGTGGGGCGATCGTGCCAGGAGCTGACGATGTATCCCACGCCGTTTTCGAGCAGCGCACGCACGACGACCAGTCCCAGGTCGCCGGTCAGCAGTTCACGGGCGCCGCCATGGGCACCGGTCGTCTGCTCCATATGCTCCTCAGTCGGGAGCATTCGATTCCTCCGTTCGCCACGCCGCTGTCCCGTCGTCAGTGCTCACCGGGTGGCCGTCGCCTGTGGGGCGTGGCCGTCGGTGCGCACCGCACTGACGTTGGGATCCTCACCGCTCTATCGCGGCTCGGCGGCACTCGCGTTGCAGATGCGGCCACCGAGTGGCCGTCGTACCGTGGCCGTCGGCGCCGCAGCGTGGATTCTGGCACGTTGCTTCACGCGGGCGTGCAGGCGCGCTCGCGCGTGGCCCCGCTGTCGGCGCGCTGACGCAATTCGTGGTTTGCAGATCTGCAATTCCGTCGTACGGTGGCAGCAGGGAAACGAATGCGTGCCTCTGGGATCACGCTGGCGTGGACGCCAGCCTCGGGGTTCGTACGGGACATCACGGACGAAGGAATCGACGATGCGAATGCGACGTCTAGGGGTTCTGGTCGTAGCAGCCATGGCGAGCATGACGCTCATTACGCCAGCTGGTGCGAGCGCAGCCACCGAGTACGGCTCGACGAACAAGTGGCCCTGGTCGGGCTACTGGTTCCCGATGCTCGACAACGGCTACAACCTGTATTCGGCCGGAGGCCCGCTGCAGAAGTACGACCAGCAGTTCGGCACCGGAGCACAGGCCTGGGAGCGGGCGAACCACTACACCAACGACGCCGCCAACAAGTGGTGGGGTCACTGCCACGCATGGGCAGCGGCGGCGATCCTCGCTCCGGAGCCCAAGGCGACCGGCAACTACACCATCAACGACACCAAGGGTCTGACGACGGCGCTGTATTACGAGCCGACGTTCCAGTGGCTCAGCGGCGTCCGAGTGGATGACGTCAACGACAAGTCGTCTGCCGCGTACCAGGACATCGCTCCGGCGTGGATGGACTACCTGCTTCGCTACTACATCCGCTACCACAAGTATCCGTTCATCATGGACGTGAACGCGGATTCGCAGGTCTGGAACTACCCGGTGTTCGCCTACCACCGCGAGAGCACGCAGTACGCGGGTGGCATCGAGGACGTCAAGACCACGGTCTGGTTCTCCAGCCCGGACTGGAACGTGACCGGCACCAAGTACATCTCCAGGACGTACACGTACCGCCTGCAGTCCGGCACGCTCGGACAGTGGTTCGGCTCGAGCGTCCACGATCACCCGGACTTCGCATGGGTGCCGACGGGCAAGCGCCCCGGCGCGGGAACCAACCCGCACGTCACCGAGGCGAACGTCGAGAAGATCACCGGACTCGACGTCTAGCACCGGTACGAAATGAGCGATTCAGTTCGGGGCCGTCCTTCGGGGGCGGCCCCGACTGCGTGCTCGGCCTCAAGGCTGGCGCACGAACGTGCCGATATGCGCCGTATGCGCTCCTCCACGATTCGCCTCATCTCGATCTTCGTCATCTTCGTCGCCGCGCTCGGTGGCGGGATCCTCGTGCTGCGCGGCTCCGACGACGGGTCGTCGAACGGCAACGGCTCCGGCGGAAAGAGCGCAGGAAGCGATTTCTGGCAGGTCGGCGACGAGTGGACCGTCCAGGTGGCACAGGATGGCGGTGCGATCGCGCCGGACGGCGGCAGCACGAGCGTCGCGAAGATCCCGTTCCGCTTCACGGTGATGGACTCACCCGCCACGTCGAGCGAGCCATGGATCGTGAAGGTCGAGCAGGATGGAGCGGAAGGCCCGTTCGCTGCGGGGTGGCGCCTGTACTACGTCGAGCGCGACGGTGGGATGGAGCTGTCGAAGGTCGCCATGGGCGGTGCCACGGACAAGCCGCTCGAGGCCGAGCTCGCGACGATCGTGCTCGGATCGCAGTTCCCGTACGAGGTGCGCTACGAAACCGCCCCCAAGGACAAGACGGTCACGGCGGCCGACCTGATCGAGCGCTCGTCGCTGCCGCCGTCGTCGGCGGTTCCGGGATCCAACGGCACGGGTGGCCCGGCTGGTGCGCCGACGGCGCCGCCGATCGACGAGGCCGTCGCCCCGGGCAACACCGCGCCCGCCACGCCGAAGCGCTGACCCACTCACAGATCGTTCGTTTATCAAGCATGCGGTGTTGGCGAACCGACGTGCGGTGAACTACGGTCGATCCCGAGGGCGGGCTCGGCATGACTGTGACCATGCCCGCACTGCAGCCGCATGTTCGCGAGAAATGCCTGCTCGAGGTCGAATCGCTGCTCGGCAGCGACCGTCCCTTGCAGGACCGCCTGGAGGCCGTCGCCACCGAGCTCGGCACGCGTATGGGCGTGCAGCGCGTGGTCGTGTACGGACACGGCGATTCCCGAGACTCCGCCGTTCGCGTTCGAGTGCAGTGGACGGCACCCGAACGCCGGCCGCTCGGCGACTGGATCGGCGCGATACCACTCATCAGCGATCGGCCGGAAGACCGAGCCATCGTCACGTCGACACCCCAGGGCACCTACTGCCCCGATGACTGCCCTTCGTCGCTCGCCACCTGCGACCTGCAACACGCATGCTCGAGCATCATCCAACCCCTGCGACTGGGAAGTGTGCGCTACGGGACGCTGGCGGTCCATGCCGTCACCGGGACTGCGTGGAACGACCAGCAGGCATCGCTCGTCGAGAACGTGGCACGTCGGATCACGCTCGAGATCGCCGTGGCTCGCCAGAGGCGCGTGGAGGCGCACCTCGACGCGCAGCGGTCGGGCATCGCGGCAACGGCGCTGCACCAGATCGCGACCCCGGTGACGATCATCGAGGGAGTCATCGATCAGCTCGGCCAAGCGGGCGAGGCACCGCCGGAACTGCTGCGCATCGCAAGCGTCGAGGTCGAGCACCTGCGCCGCCTCTGTGACGACATCGCGGTGATCGCTGGCGGATCACTCCCGGGGCTGACCGGGACCCGCGACCGATGCGACGTTGCGGCGACGGTGCAGGCGGCCGTGCGATCCGCCGAGCTTCGACATGCTGGCACCACGATCCGGCTCGAGGTCGAGGACCAGCTCCCCTGTGCGAACTGCGATGCCGTGGACCTCGCACGAACCCTGGATCGGGTCGTCGACAACGCGGTGCGCTACGCGGGACGCAGCTCGAAGGTCGATGTCGCGTGCTGGGCGGACGACGGTCGTGTGTTCGTGCGCGTGCGCGATGACGGCGACGGCGTCACCGCCGCGCAGGCCGCCGTGCTCGGAGAGCCGTTCGCGCGGCTCGATCCGAACATGCGGTCACAGCCCGGCGGATTCGGGCTGAGCCTGGCCGTGGGGATGCAGGCGATGCGTCGACACGGTGGCGACCTCCACATCGAGCCTCGGAGCGATTCGCCGGGCACGCAGGTCACGATCGTGCTGCCTGCGTCGACTCCGGCGTGGTGACGAACGTGTGCCAGCTGCGCTGACGCAGCCGCCTCGGGCCGCGCAATTACGCGGTCCGCATATCGGGATTCATGACGCACCGAACGTACAAACCCGCGAACGATTCGCGGGTTTTCACGATACGCGACGGGCGGATCGCTGCGAGCCTGCGCAGCCATGAGCACAGATCCCTTTGCGCCACCAGACGATGCCACCCCGGAAGAGCTCGACGCTGGCGTCACCGAGCGTGTCTTCGACAACCTCGCCGCCTGGGGATTCATCGCAGTCGCCATAGCGGCCCTCTACCTGGTGTGGGCGACCATCGAGATCCTGACCCAGATTGCCGGCGACATGCCTGGAATTGGAGCCTGAGATGTCCGAGACGACTCCGACAGCCACACCCCCCGTCCCGGATCCGTCCGAATCGGCGCTCGCACCGCTGCCGGGGCGATGGGCTCGACGAATGCCTCGCGACGAGTACGTGTTCATGTGGATCGCGATCCTGCTGACCGTCGTGATGTCGGCGTTCCTGGTCGGTTGGATCTTCGTGAGCGACCACAACGTACCGACCCGCTCGAAGGCAACGACGCCGACCGAGTTCGGAGAGCAGGTCTCCTCGTTCATGGCCGCAAACGACGCCGAGAACGGCGTGGTCAAGGTCCCGCCCGGCAAGGACGCCTACGTGATGGCGGAGCGCTACCGCTTCTACCCGGCGCTCGTGCTCAAGGTGAACGAGCCGTACACCATTTGGGTTTCATCGCGCGACGTGCTGCACGGCTTCTCGCTCGTCGGTTTCAACCGGAGCCTGAACTTCACGGTCGCACCGGGACACGCCTACGGCCTGCGGTTCACGCCGGACAAGACCGGCACCTACAAGATCGTCTGCAACGAGTACTGCGGACAAGCGCACCACGCCATGACCGGCACGATCACCGTCGAGGAGTAGTAGGACCATGGCAACCGCCGAGATCACCGCCAGCGCGCTTCCGCTCACCCGCAGCGAGCGCTCCGTCATCTGTCCCGTCACGGGCCTGCGCATCTACGCAGGTGCGCGCGCCCTCACGCTCGCCAACGCCGTCGCCGCGGTACTTGCACTCGCGGCAGGCGGCACGTTCGCGCTGCTCGTGGGACTGACGCGCACGCCATCGGTGAGCATGCTCAAGCCCGAGGCGTACTACCAGTCGCTCACGGGGCACGGCGTCGCGGCGCTGATTCTCTGGCCCATCTTCTTCGAGGTCGCCGCGATGGTGTTCGCCTCGTCGATTCTGCTCAACACGCGTGTGTGGAGCATGAAGCTGGGCTGGACGTCATTCGCCGCAATGATCGCGGGCACGGCGATGCTGCTCGTGTCGGTGATCAGCGGAAAGGCGAACGTGACGTTCACCGCATATCCCCCGCTCATCGCCAACCCGATGTTCTACCTCGGCTACATCGTGTTCGCCGTGGGCGTGCTGCTGGCGGTCGTCAACTTCTGCATGACGATCCTGCTCGCGCGCCAGGAGCGCATGAAGAACAAGTCCCTGCCGCTGCTCACCTATGGCGTGGCGGTGGCCGCGCTGCTCGCGCTCATGGGCATCGTCGCCGGACTCGTCGCGCTCGTGCCCGCCTGGCTCTACTCGATGGGCCTGATCGGCTCGGTCGAGCCGATCGTCTACCGCGCGTGGTTCTGGGGTCTCGGCCATACGCTGCAGTACGTCAACGTGGTGGCGATGGTGGTGGCGTGGTACGGCATCATCGCGCTCACCCTGCGCGCCGGACCGGTCAACCAGAAGTTCAGCCGGCTGGCGTTCATCCTGTACCTCGTGTTCGCGGTGCCGGTGCTCGGCCATCACTTCATCGTCGATCCGGGCCTGTCGACGAGCGTCAAGGTGTTCGGGGCCTCGTTCATGGGCTTCGCGCTCGGCATCCCGAGCCTCATGCACGGCCTCGCCGTGATGGGCGCCGTCGAATCTCGCATGCGACGCGGTGGCGGCGTGACGGGCCTGTTCGGCTGGATCCGCGCGCTCGACTGGAAGCATCCCGGCATCGCCGCACTCGGCGTGTCGCTCGTGCTGTTCGCGATCGGTGGCTGGTCCGGATCGGCACAGACCACGCTGCAGCTCAACATGCTGACCCACAACACGATGTGGGTGCCGGCGCACCTGCACGCAGTTGTCGTCGGCGGCATGACGCTCGGCTTCATGGGCTTCGCGTACTACCTGGTGCCGATCCTCGCCGGTCGTCGCCTGTTCTCGCGGCGCCTCGCGACGATCCAGGTGTACCTGTACGGCGGTGGCCTGCTCTTCATGATCGCGATGCAGTCCTGGGCCGGCATCATCGGCGTGCCGCGACGTACCGCGTCGATCGAGTACGGCGGACAGGCCCCGACGAGCTGGGAGCTCCCGATGAACCTGATGGGCGTCGGCGTGACGCTCGCCGCGCTCGGCGGCCTGATCTTCATCCTCCAGATGGTGCTGACCCTGATCGTCGGCAAGCCGACGTCGGATCCCGCCGAACTCGTTCCGAGCGCGAGCAAGATCCCGCTGGCGGACCCGCCCACGCTCGCAGCCGCGACGGCGAACGTCGGTGGCCCGAACGACGGCGGCACGCCCGACCGGCGCCTCGAGACGCCCGGCGCGTTCAGCGTGATGACCATCTACGTGGCCCTGTTCCTGGTGACCTGGCTCGCGTACTTCGCATACCTGACCCTGCACTGGGCCGTGAACTGACACATGCACGCGACCGGCATCCTCGTCGCTCATGTCGATGGCTCCGGCACGGAGACGCTCGACGAGCTGCTGACCTCATGGGAGCGCGCTCCGTCCCTGCTGCTGCTGCTCGGGCTGCTCACCGTCGCCTACGTGCGCGCACTGCGCTCCACCGGACTGGGTCGTCGCCAGCGCGGCGTTCGACTCGCCGCCTGGCTGGGCTCGATGGTCGCGTTCCTGCTCGCGCTCGGATCACCCGTAGATGCCCTGGGCGCCCATCTGGTGTCGGGTCACATGCTCCAGCACATGCTGCTCGGTGATGCCGGACCCGCATTGGCGGCGGCAGCATTGACCGGCGGCGTCGGCGCGTCGATGGCGCGAACCTTCGCGATCGGTCCATTCCGGACCGTGGCGCGAATCGCGCGGAAGACGCCGGTCGTCGTCGTGGTCTGTGCGTGGGGCGTGACGTGGGGCATGTGGCACACGACGTGGGCCTACGAGGCGGCGCTGCGGTCAGCCCCGATTCACATGTTCGAGCACGTGTCGCTGCTGATCGTCGGCATCTGGTTGTGGACCGTGATCGTCGATCCGATGGGGTCACGCTCGGAGCAGTCGGCAACGCGCATCGGGGTGTCGGTCGCGGCGCTCTTCTTCGGTGCGATCCTCACCAACTCCCTGACATACGTGGACGAGCCGACCTATCCGGCGCTTGTCGGGAACGCGGAGCGGCTGGTGGGATGGACGAGCACGGCGGACCAGCAGCTGGCGGGACTCGTCATGCTCGGGATGCAGGCGTTCACGATCGGCGTCGCGCTCTGGTACCTGATCCGCCGGCACCTCGCGGCCGGCGCCGACGCTGCCCGCTCCGGCGACCTGCTCGCGGAGCCGGGGCGCGCTCCGGCTGCGTCGCACCCGCTCACCTGGTAGCAGCTCCGTAGTTCACCGCAATGACGTGCGGCATTCCACGTAGTTGGGCGTGCCCTCCTATGCCGATGCCACATCAGACGAGTCAGGGTGGACATGCGTCGGGGGAGGTCACCATGGCACGGTCGAGCGTTCGAACGGTTCGTTGCAGGCGGGGTCCGCAGGTGGCGTGCATCCTCGCCGGCCTGGTCGGCGTGATCATTCCCGTGGCGATGTCGTCCGGTGAAGCGAGCGCAGCTCCCCGACCCGTTCCCGCCGTGGAGACGACCGTCTTCGGGCTGGAGATGTTCGCCCAGGCCCCGTTCAAGCGCTCGCCGTTCAAGCGCGCACCTTTCAAGCGGGCCCCGTTCAAGCGAGCACCCTTCAAGCGAGGACCGTTCAAGCGAGCGGAAGCACGGTCTCCGTTCATCGAGCAGCTGATTCCCACCAACGTCCAGCGTGCAGGCGCCCTGCGCAGCTCGACCGCGGCGATCGACGGAATCGACGAGCTGCTGGATGTCGACATCGCGGTACTCGATGGCGGCGTCGATGCCGCGCACCCCGACCTGCGCGTCGCAGGTTCGATCAACTGCACGGCCGGCGGTACCCTCGACCGCGACCTCGATGGCCACGGCACGATGGTGGCGGGTCTCGCGGCTGCACGTGACAACGGGTTCGGCGTGGTCGGCGTGGCGCCGGGCGCACGCATCTGGTCGGTGCGCGTCGCACGTCCCGACGGGACGATCACCGAGCAGGCGGCTCGGTGCGGCCTGCAATGGCTCGTGGACCATGCAGACACGATCGAGGTTGCGAACCTGAGCTGGAGCGGCGCGGGGGATCCCTCCGACGCGTGCGGCACGTCCGCGGCTGCCGAGGCAACCCGCCCGCGCGGTGGTGGCGGCGCGAACGTCGACCCCGGTGCGGAGCCCGAGCTGCATGCGCTCGCCTGCGCGGCGCACGACGAGGGCGTCGTGCTCGTCGCAGCGGCCGGCAATGATGCCGCGGACGCGGCGGGTGTGCTGCCTGCTGCCTGGGGCGAGGTGCTGGCGGTGTCGGCGATCGCCGACAGCGACGGCGATCGCGGCGGACTCGGCGGCTCGCCCTGCGACACCGGGGAGCTGGATGATCATCTCGCGAGCTTCTCCAACACGGGCGCGCCCGTCGCGATCGCCGCCGGGGGCGTCTGCGTGGCGTCGACCGACGCACGGGGCGGCTATGCCACCGGCAGCGGTACGAGCTTTGCATCGCCGATCGTCGCCGGTGCTGCTGCGCTGCTGCTCGTGCGTGAGCCGACGCTCACGCCAGACCAGGTTCGCGAGCGGCTGCTCGCGGCGGCCGAGCCGGGGCCGATTCCCGGCGACCGAGACCAGACCGTCGAGGGTGTCGTCGACGTCGGCACCGACTGATGTCAACGCCATGCCCCGGACTTCCCCGACCGAGATGGCGTCGGCGAACCCTCCGGCTGGTCGCGGGTACCTGGGTGGCCACGGGTCTGCTCGCGCCCCTGCTCGTGGGTGTGCTGCAGCCGGAGCTGCTGATCGGACCAGGGCTGTTGCTGTCGCTGGTGCTGATCGCATTCGCCGTGGCCGGCAGCAACGTGGAGCTGCGCTTCTCGCTCGATGATTCGGGTCCGGTGTGGTCGCCGGTGGGTGTGCCGATCGTGCTCGCGGTGGTGGCGTGCAGCGTCCCGCAGGCGATGCTCGTCACCGCGCTCGGCTACCTGCTCGATCGAGCTACCTGGGGTCGAGGTCGCCTGCTGGCGATCGAGACGGCCGGGCTGGGAGCGATGAGCGCGGGCGGTGCCGCGCTGCTCGCACACTCGATCGGGCTGCGCTTCGACTCGCCCGGCATCGCGCTCGTGTCGGCGATCGCCGCGAGCGTGCTGTTCCTGGTCCTCGACGCGGTCACGTATGCCGTCTGGTATCAGTTCGAGTCCGGGACCGGCGGGTATGTGCTCCGCTGCTTCGTCGGAGCCGCACCCATCGACGTGACGTTCACCACGGTCGCGGTGCTCGTCACCGGGCCGTTCATCGGCGCACCGTTCGTCGTCGCGCTGGTGCTCGCCGGTTGTCAGGGTGCGATCTACGCCCTGTATCGTCTCGTGACGAGCGAGTCGCGTCATCGGCAGCAGTCCGATCACCTGCGCGAGGTCTTCTCGCGGTACGTTCCGGAGCAGGTGGCGCAGCGCCTCGCGACGAGCCCCGACAAGGTCCGCCTCGGCGGGGAGCTGCGCGACGTGACGGTGCTGTTCTGTGACATCCGCGGCTTCACTGGCTGGGCGGAGCGACGGGATGCGGAATCGGTCGTCGGTGAACTCAACTCGCTGCTCGGGGGCCTGGCGGAGATCGTCATGGAGTCGTTCGGCACGCTCGACAAGTTCACTGGCGACGGCCTGATGGCGTTCTGGGGCGCACCGCTCGATCAACCTGACCATGCCGAGCGCGCCTGTCGCGCCGCGATCGGCATGCAGCAGCTGCTCGACCGTCGCCATCGCGAGCTCCTGATCGGCGACGACTTCGAGTTTCGGATCGGGGTCGGGATCGCGTCAGGCCCGGTGGTCGTCGGCAACGTCGGCCACGAGAAGCGCCTCGACTACACCGCGATCGGCGACACCGTGAACCTCGCCGCTCGCCTGGAGCAGTCGACCAAGGAGCTCGGGGTTCCGACCGTCGTGTCCCACGACACGTGGCTGCGGCTTCCGCCGGCCTTCCGCGAACGGTGCGCCAATCCCACGACCGTGACCGTGAAGGGTCGCGTCGCGCCCGTGCAGGTGCATGCGCTCGTTCACGACGTGACGGTCATGGAGGCGGGCACGAACGCACAGCCCGGATCCTCGGCAAGCGGATTCCCGCTCGCGGCGTAGGCCCGTGCGCGGCTGCCGCCGCAGCGGGTCTTGAACTCGCAGGCGCCGCACTTGCCCTCGAGTGCGTCGGGATCACGCAGGGACACGAACAACGGGTGCTCGCGGTACACCTGGATGAGGTCGTCGCTGCGGACGTTGCCTGCGGTGAGGGGCAGGAACCCGCTCGGGCAGATGCCGCCGAGGTGATCGATGAAAACGAACCCGTTGCCGTCGGTGACGGCGCGGCCCGCGCGACCGATGCCACGCACGGGAGCCTGGCTGCCCGACGCCGCGCGGCGCTCAGCGAGCACGCGGTGGTAGTGCGGCGCCTCGGTCGTCTTGATGCCGAACGAAACGCGCTCCTGCAGGTCAGCAGCCCACTGGAGCACGTCCTCGATCTCTGAAGGGGCGAGCGCGTCGTCGGCGCTTGCGCGGCCGACCGGAATCAGGAAGAACAACGCCCACAGCACGACCCCGGCTTCCTCGACGAACTCGGCGATGCGGGGCAGGTCGGCGAGCGTCTGCCGCGACACCGTCGTATTGATCTGCAGGGGCAGTCCGAGCTCGCGCGCGTCGTCGATGATCCGGCGCGTGTAGCGGTGGGATCCTCGGACGCGACGAAACGCGTCGTGTGCCTCCTCCGTGGCTCCGTCCAGGCTCACCGCGAGCCTGGAGAGTCCCGCATCGCGTACTTCCTCGAGCCGAGCGTGCGTGACCGCGGCGGTGCCGCTCGGCGTGAGGGCCATCGAGATCCCGCGCTCGATGCCATGGCGTACCAGCTCCGGAACATCACGCCGGCGGAGCGGGTCGCCCCCGGTCAGGACGAACAGTGGCGGTCGTTCGCCGAACTCGGCGACCCGGTCGAGCAGCTGCTTGCCCTCCTCCGTGCTCAGCTCGAGCGGATTGCGATGCGGCATCGCTTCCGCGCGACAGTGCACGCATGCGAGCGCGCAGGCGCGGGTGATCTCCCAGATCACGATGAACGGCGCACGCTGGAAGTCGAGGTCGGCGAATGACGGCCGCAGCGCGACGCTCGGAACGCTCATCGCGCGACACCCTCCAGTTCGTGCTCGACGGCAGCAGGTGGCAGCTCGATCGCACGCTCCTCCGCCGTGAGCGGGCACGACGGATCCTCGGCCCAGATGTCGCCGTGGAAGCTGTTCGCACGAGCGCGGAACCCGCCGCACACGTCCTTGAACGCACAGCTGCCACAGGCTCCTTGGAGCGGCCAGTCCTCGCGACGCAGCTCACGCAGCACCTCGTCCTGCGGCTCGTCCTCGGTTGGGCTCCACAGTTCCCGAAAGGGCGTCTCGCGCACGTTGCCGATCGAATGCGTGAGCCAGAACTGGTTGGGGTGCAGGACGCCGTCGTGGTCGATCTCGACGATCCTGCGCCCGGTGCCGTCACCGCTCTGGCGTCGCAGCGCGGCAAGCACCTCGGCGGCGCGCTCGGGTCGATTGCGCAGCGTCCACAGGTAGATGAGCGGGCCGTCATGGGGCGCGTCCACGGTCAGGATCTCGGGACCGAAGTCCTCGGCCTGTTCGCAGAGTGCCTCCACGATCTGGCGACGATGGTCGTTCTCCACGTCGCCGTTGCGCTTGCCGCGACCCGACGGAACGAGGTGGTACATGCAGAATCGCGCGACGCCGAGCTCGTCCGCGAGCTCGAGCACCTCATGCAGGTCATGCACGTTGTCGGCCGTGATCGTGAAGCGCATGCTCACGCGCAGGCCGACTGCCTGGCAGTAGCGCACTGCGGCGATCGTCTTGCGGAACGCTCCTGCCTTGCGGCGGAACGTGTCGTGGGTCTGCTCGGACCCGTCGACGGAGATGCCGACGTACACGGCCCCGTGGTCCTTGAGGCGCTGCGCCTCCTCGACGCTGCGGATGAGCGTGCCGTTGGTGGAGATCACGGGCGTGATGCCGCGGTCGGCCGTGTGCCGGATGATCTGGGGCAGGTCCTTGCGGATGAGCGGTTCGCCGCCCGAGAACAGCAACACGGGCACGCCCGCATCGGCGAGCTCGTCGATGACGCGGATCACGTCCTCGTACGGCGTCGCGATCGGGTTGCGTCCCAGCACGGCGGAGTAGTAGCAGTGCTGGCAGGCGAGGTTGCAGCTCTGGGTGATGTTCCAGACGACGACCGGTCGATGCGACGTGCGGTCACCGTAGTCGTGCGCGACGACGGGCGCGGTGTCGCGTGCGGAGCTGCCGTAGCGGTATCGATCGGACGGACTGCGCCGCCCCGTCACCAGGCGCGTGAGGCCGATCATGCTCGCACCCCGATGCGCGCCTGCTCCCAGGCTTCCTGTTCCGGTGTGAAGTACCGCACGCGCACCTTCTTGAACTCGCGGGTCGAATACAGCACGTCGTAGTCGTCGAGACCGGTCGCTTCGGAGATCGCGGCGAGCACTGCCTCGCACTCCTCCCGACTGCGACCGTGCGTCATCGTGAAGAGCCCGTACGGCCAGTCGTCGTAGGTCGGTCGCGCGTAGCAATGCGAGACCCCTTCGAAGCTCGCCATCGTCCGGCCGTACTCCTCGATGCGGTTCGGCGGGACGATCCACACGCCCATGCCGTTCGCACGGAATCCTGCGCGGCGATGGTGCAGGACCGCAGCGAAGCGGCGCATGAGCCGCGACTCGCGAAGCTGGAGGGCGCGGTCGAGCAGGTCCTGCACGTCGAATCCATGCTCCTCGGCGAGCAGCGCGAACGGCTCCTCGATCGCGGGCAGGTCGCGCTGCAGCGCGAGGATCGCCTCGACCGTGCGTGCGTCCTCGTGGACCGTCGGCGGGTGCACGTCGCTCGCCGCGGGCGGGGCGGCGATCGCAGCCGGCGGCTCGGTGCGTCGCGCATCGGCGGCGCGACCGCCCTGGATGTCGAAGTTGACGCCGATCCGGAACACGCGCAGTGCGGGCAGCAGCAGCGCCGCCTCGGCGCCGGCCTCCTCGGTGATCAGGTCGACGGTCGCCTCGAGCCCGAGCGAGCTCTCGGGGGATACCGCGATCGTGAACCAGAGGTTGTAGTCGTGATCGCGCTGGTAGTTGTGACTGACACCGGGATGCGCGGAGACGATTGCTGCGGCGTCCTCGAGGTTCGCCGGATCCACCCGCGCGGCGACGAGACTGCTCGCATACCCGAGCCGGCGCGTGTCGAAGATCGCGCTCACCTGGCGAATGACACCGTCGGAGCGGAGGCGGATGACGGCGTCGATCACGTCCCGTTCGGTCGATCCGATGTCGGCCGCGAGAACCGCGAACGGGCGGGGCACCAGCGGCACGTCCTGCTGCATGCGTTCGAGGAGGGCACGGTCGAGTTCGTTCATGTCGCTCGTCTGCTGCATCGCCTGGCCTCCGATCGGGCGGGACCAGACCCCACCACGGTAGGACGACATCAACGCATGTCGAGCAGGTTCGAGGCATCCGGGAAAGACCGCAGCCGCATGCGCGGAACACCGAAGCCGATCCGCGGGCCAGCACGGACGGTCAGGTGCTCGGCGCCACCTAGCATCGCCTCGTTTTCACCCACCATCACGAAGGCGATCCAATGACACCGCGACACCTCTCCCTCCTCCTGCTCATGCTGTGTGCCGCGCTGTTCGCGGTCGGATGCGGCGGCGACTCCGACTCGGACTCCGGCGATTCCGGAGGTTCGTCGGGCGATGATGCAGCCGAATCCGCGGACCTGCCAGAGGGCACCATCGGGGTCGAGCTCGGCGAGTTCTTCGTCAAGCCGAGCGCCGACTCGGTCGCGGCAGGCGAGGTCACCTTCCAGGTGGCGAATGCCGGAGACGCATCCCACGAGCTGGTGATCTACAGGACCGACGAGGAAGCCGACGCCCTCGAGCAGGATGGCGGCGTGGCGAAGCTGGACGAGGCAAACGTGATCGACGAGACCGACGAGCTGTCATCGGGCGACGAGGCCGAACTGACGGTCACGCTCGAGGCGGGCTCATACCTGCTGCTGTGCAACCTGCCCGGCCACTACTCGTCCGGCCAGGTCGTCGCATTCACCGTGACCTGAGCAGAACCGCCGTTCTGCCGGTCAGTCGACGAGCCGTCCGATCTGCGCTTCCCATGCGCGCAGGTCGGGCGGCGTCGTCGTGTGGCGATAGGCATCGAGCTGGTCACCGTAGGCGGCGACCTGCGCAGCCCCGCTCGTGTTCGACGCCCCGAACGCGCGCGCTGCTGCGCCGAGGTTGGCGCCGAATTCCGCCTCGATGAGCGCGATCGTGGGCAGCACGCGGCCTCCGTCGATCGCGACGAGCCCACCGATGTCGCCGCGCCCTTCGTCGCCGCCGCCTCGTTCGAGTACGTCGTGGTTGTTGGCGGAGTAGATGAACCAGCCGCCGGCTCCGTCGAGCGCGGCCGTCGCGGTGGAGATCGCGGCGCTGCCCGGCGTGCCGGCGTCGAAGAACGCGTTGCCGGGGTACTCGAGCAGCTCCAGGCTGCGCCCGTAGGACGACGACGCGGCGCGGATGTCGCGGATCGCGGTGTCGCGGTCGCGGCCGGCGGCTGACTGGGTCGTTGCCCAGCCGTCGATGACACTGGCGTACACGAGGTTGTGAGGACGTGCCTGCGCTGCGACGAACAGCTTCGCGCGCGAGCCGCCTGCCTGCAGGTGGCTGCGCAGCTCAGCGATCCAGGCGGTGGTGCCCTGCGCCTGATCGGCACTCTTGTCCTGTTCGTCGCTCACCTGCACCCAGAAGGTGGCGTTGGGATTTGCGCTGCCGGCTCGTCGCTCGGCTTCGATGATGCGCCGCGCGGTGTCGGCCGGCGAGGCGCGGGTCGCGGCTTCGTAGGCTGCGCTGAAGTACTGGACCGGCGAGCGGTTCGATGCGCTCGTGGTGGTGATGCCGGAGTTGCCGCTCGCCGCGACGCCGAAGTGCGCGAGCACCGAACCGAGGGCGGCCGGATCGGCCCCCCGCTGCTTCGCATTGGACTCGTTGATCCAGGCCATCATGGGCAGCGCGTCGATCGAGCGAGTGCCGACATGGACCTGCAGTCGCGCGCCGGCGATGTCGACCACGTGGTCGCCGGGCGTCGTTGCCGTGACTCGTGCGACGACGCGCGCCGTGTCGCCGGCGGCGATCGTGACCGGACCCCGCACCGGTTCGAGCACCTGCGTGCGATGCGCGCCGCGCTGGAAGTCGCGCAGCACGAACAGCTCGGTGGTGACGCCACCCGCTGCCTGTGGTGGCTGGATCGTCGTGCCGCTCGTGCCGCCGTCGACGACGACCTGTCGGTAGGTGACCTGGTTGCGCGCCATGCGGAGCTGGTCGACCTGCCCCGGTCGAAGCTCCGGCAGTACACTGCTGCGACTCGTTGCCTGCGTCGAGATCGGCCCGCCACCCTGGATCGGGGATTGCTGCGGCGCCTGCTGTGGCGCCACGCCGCCGCCAGCGCCGCCAGCAACGCCTCCGCCACCTGCGACACGGCGCGCGAACGACTCGACCGCCATCCGCAGCTGCTCGACGGCGACGGCAAGCCGATCGATGGTGGCACGCAGGTCGGTGCCGGCGGAAGCGAGCGCGCCCCCTCCCGCGGCTCCGGCAACGGCGCCGGATGACGCGTGCGGGCATGTGGACGGCATGCGCGCGTCGGCCGCACCCGACGCACGTGACGCGTCCCCCGACTCGACGGGGCGCTGCCTCGGTTCGCGGCTGCCACTGATCGCATCCATCGTCGTTCCTCGTCCCGTACCGCGCTGGTTCGTCCGTCCTCATCCATCGTCGGTCGCGAACGAAGATCGGTCGATCCCCGCATGCGTGAAGCTGTGGGGACGCCGCAGCGAGCTGCGGGAAATCCGCAGCGACTCCGCGATGCATAGCTGCTGACCACGTGCGTCGTCGAGTCGATGCTGTACGTAACAGGACCGACACGCCTTCGACACGATTCGAGCCAGCCGTGCCCATTCAGCTCAACGCCCAGCCTCTCGCCGACTTTGACCGACCCATCGACATGCTCGAGGATTGCCACCGACGCATCGAACGATTCCTGCGCATGCTGCAGGCGGTCGTCCTGGCAGCAACGAACGACGGCACGATGACCGAGGATGCTGCAGAAGCACTGCAGACTGCGCTGCGCTACTTCCGCAACGCCGCGCCGCAGCACACTGCCGACGAAGAGAAGTCACTGTTCCCCCGGATGCGCGACACCGGCGATCCGCGCGTCGCCAAGGTGCTCGGGCAGCTCGACCGTCTGGAACAGGACCATGCGCGAGCGCACCAGCTGCACGAGGTCGTCGATCAGCTGGGGATGCGATGGCTGCACAAGGGCGTGCTGCGACGTGACGAGCTCGCGGAAATGGACACGACGCTCTCCCAGCTGCGCGACATCTACGCGGAGCACATCGATCTTGAGGACTCGGTCGTCTTCCACCTCGCCCGCGAGGTGCTCGGATCCGACGCGCTCGACGGCATGGGCGTCGAGATGCGTGCCCGCCGCGGTCATTGACCGCCGCCGGAGTGCCCGCACGAAGGTAGGATCACGGGCATGAGTGACTTCCCGGATCGCAACCTCGCCATGGAACTCGTCCGCGTCACGGAGGCTGCAGCGCTCGCAGCCGCACGCTGGGTCGGTCGCGGCGACAAGAAGGCAGCCGACAAGGGCGCCGTCGACGCAATGCGTTCGATGCTTGGTCGCATCGCGATGGACGGACTCGTCGTGATCGGCGAGGGCGAGAAGGACGAAGCGCCGATGCTCTTCAACGGTGAGCGCCTCGGCACGGGTGCGCCGCCGGAAGTCGACATCGCGGTCGACCCCCTGGAAGGCACGACGCTCTGTGCGAAGGGCATGCCCAACGCGATCGCCGTAATCGCGATCGCCGAGCGCGGCGCGATGTTCGATCCCGGTCCGTGCTTCTACATGGAGAAGCTCGTCACCGACAACGAGGCGGCGATGGCGATCGACATCGAACGCCCGATCGAGGACAACATTCGCGCGGTTGCGGCAGCCAAGGGCAAGCCGATCAACGAGACGACCGTGATCATGCTCGATCGCGCGCGACACGCGGATGCCAAGGCCCGCATCCGCGAGACCGGCGCACGCATCCGCATGATCAGCGACGGTGACGTTGCCGGCGCGATGATCGCCGCCCGTGAAGGCAGCGCGATCGACCTCATGTACGGCGTCGGCGGCACCCCCGAAGGCGTGCTCGCGGCAGCCGCGATCCGCTGTCTCGGCGGCGAGATCCAGGCCCGTCTGGCTCCGCAGGACGAAGCCGAGCTGGCCGCGGTGAAGGAGTACGGCTGCGACCTCGGGCGCGTCATGATGCGACGCGACCTGGTCTCCGGCCGTGACGTGTTCTTCGCCGCGACGGGCGTCACCGACGGCGACATGCTCGAAGGCGTGCGCTACAGCCGCCGCGGCGCGTCGACCCAGTCGATCGTGATGCGCTCGCGCTCGGGAACGGTGCGCATCGTCAACGGCGAGCACAACCGCGAGAAGCTCGAGTCGTATCTCAAGAGCACCGGCCTCGGTCTCTCCGAAGGCGCCCCGATCCCCACGGGTACGGGCGTCACGATCTAGAGGCACCGATCTCAGTGAACGAGCGCGATCGTGTCGCGTCGCATTGCTCCGAACGCAATCGGCATATGTGACGGGTTTCGTTCGGAGCGACGTGCGCGGGGGTTCGATCAACCTACGAGCGACTGCGGCCACGGGCGTGGCCACCGCCGCCCGTTCGCATGTCCCAGCCGACCCGGGACCCGACCAGCCGGGGAGAACAGGACGACATGGATGTCACTCGCACGCCCCTTCCCGGCATGACGCCGCACCTTGCGTACCGCACGTTGCTGCGCGCCGCCGATGTTGCCGCATCGGCACCGCGCGCAGCAACGGCGGGCGCGACGGCTGCAGGTGGGGGCGCGCACATGAACGCCTCCGGTGGCGGCGTCGACGCGCCCGAGATCAACGGGCCTGCGGACGGGCCCGACGTGGTGCTCGCCACCGGCGTGCGCATTCGCAGGAAGCGGATCGGCTCCGCCCGCGTGGGTGATGCCGAACTGCAGCAGGCGATCCGTGGCGTGCAGGCGCTGCCGGTTGCGCACCAGATGCTCATCGCGCGACTCGGTCTGCCGATCGAACTCATTCCGGTCGTGCAGCTCGAACGGCTCGCCGGCACCACCGACCCGGTGGTCGGCGCAACGCTCATCCTCGGCGCTGACGGCAGTGCCAAGCCGGCGAAGATCCGCATCGCGGCGTATCAGGCGCACCTGAAGTCATCCGTCACCGAGGCGACGCAGCACGAGATCGGTCATGCGATCGCGGTCGTCGCCAACCAGGACATGAGCGAGGCCACCGCGATCAGGTACGCGCGCTCGTACTAGCGCGTGCCGGCGCGCAGGGCGCGGGATCGCGCCTCGAGCGCGTCGATGATGCGCGCGGGAACGGTCCGGCAGCCCAGACGCGAGCCGTCGGGGCCGTGACCGTGGTCATCGCTGCCGGCCGTCTGCACCAGCCCGAGCTCCGTTGCCAGGGCCGCGCAGCGCTCGACGACGTCTCCGTCGTGGCCTGGATGGTCGACCTCCACGCCGTCGAGCCCGAGCGTCGCCGCATGCCGCACCGCGTCCTCACGCAGCCCGCTGCGCGAGCGTGCGCCCGGATGCGCGAACACCGCCACGCCACCGGACTCATGGATCGCGTTGATGCCCCGCTCGATCGACATGCCGTCGCGCGGCACGAATGCACGCCCGCCGGTCCCGAACCACTCCTCGCCGAACGCGTGATCGACGTCCTCGATGATGCCGAGCCGAACCATCGCGCGCGCGATGTGCGGGCGCCCGGGCGGGGCACCGCCGCTCTCGCCGAGTACGTCGTCCATCGTCAGCTGCCCGGCGATCCGCGCCACGCGCTCGACGATCGCCGACGCCCGATCCACGCGCTGCGCGCGCATTTCCGCGAACAGCTCCGCGAGACCGGCGTCGTCAGGATCGATGAAATAGCCGAGCAGGTGCGCCTCGCGCGCCGTCGGGCTGAAGCACGACAGCTCCACGCCCGGGATGCAGCGGATACCGAGCGCCTCGGCCATGCCCATTGCCTCGGCGAGCCCATCCGTCGTGTCGTGGTCGGTGAGCGCCAGGCCGCCAAGGCCGCGCTCGGCAGCGAGGCTCACGACTTCCCGCGGCGGCAAGGTGCCGTCGGAAGCCGTGGAGTGCGTATGCAGGTCGAATCGATCGCGAGACATCTGTGCACCCATTGTACCGTCGCACGCGTCCATGTGGACTTACCGCAGCGATACGCGGTCTGGTCCGAATGCCGACGCCCCCGCCTGCACCGATGCTGGAACGGAGTCTCCAACCATGCGCATCCGCTTCCTGTCGTCTGCACGCCGCTCCGTCGGCGCCCATTCCCTCCTGCTCCCGGCGGGAGTCGTCGCGCTGCTGCTCGGTCTCGTCGGCGGGCTCGCCCGGATCGGCGTGCTCGCGCAGTTCGCGCCCTCGTCCACGGTCGCGTGGCACGGCCCGCTCATCGTGTTCGGCTTCCTCGGCGTGCTCATTGCCGTCGAACGCGCCGTTGCGCTGCGCCGCCCCTGGGCCTTCAGCGCGCCACTGCTGGGCTGCAGCGGCACGATCCTGCTCGTCGCGGGCGCGCCTGTCGAGGTCGTTGCGACCGTCTGGACAGCCGCGGCGCTCGTTGCCACGCTTGCGGTGCTCGCCCTCGATCGTCGTCAGCCGTCGCTGGCCAATCGCTGCATGCTCGCGAGCTGCGTGGCCTGGACGATCGGCGTGGCGCTCTGGGGTACCGGTGCGAGCCTCGCCTCGCTGCTGCCGTGGTGGGCATCGTTTCTGGTGCTCATGATCGTCGGGGAGCGAATCCAGTTCGGCAAGCTGTTCTACGTTCGCCATGCACGAATGCTGGTGACGGTCCTGCCTGCGCTGCTGCTCGCGGGTGCGCTGGTTGCGACTGCCGATGCGGTGGTGGGCACGGCGATCACGGGTGCCGGCATGCTCGGCCTGGGCGCATGGCTGATCGTCGTGGACGTCACCCGACGCGTGCGTCGTCCCGGACTGCTCTGGTACGTGAGCGTCGGCCTGGCAGCCGCCTACGCGTGGCTCGTCGTGGCGGGGACGATATGGCTGGTGCTGGCTCCGACCACCGGCGGGGCGGGCCTGGACGCTGCGATTCATGCGCTCTTCCAGGGCTTCGTGATGGGCATGGTGCTCACGCACGCGCCCATGATCTTCCCGGCCGTGACCGGTCATCGGATGCCCTTCCACCGAGTCTTCCATGTGCCGCTCGCGCTGCTGCACGTCGGCATGGTCATGCGTGTGGGCGGCGACCTGCTCGCGCGCACGGAGCTTGCCAGGACGGGATCGACGATGACCGCCGCATCACTTGCCCTGTTCCTGCTCGTGGCGGGCAGCAGCGTCGTGGTCGGGCGGCTCGGTGCCCAACCGGTTCGCCAACCACGGCGAGCTGCAGCCTCGCCGCAGCCACGTCCGCAGCGATCGAGCGCCGCCGCGAGCTCGATCAGTGACCCGGCTTGAAGACCATGAGTGCGACCATGCCGACGAGCAGGGCCGTGTCGAGCAGCGATGCAGGACGGCCTTCGCGGATGAGCGCGCGCAGCCGACCCGTGACCGGCTCGCCCCGCTCGTCGAGCGCGACGGCCAGTTCGCGAGCTGCGCGCGATCGAGGCGCGTGCATGCGAACGCCCACGAATCCGGACGCGATCCAGAGCGCGATTGCACCGAGGATCCAGGGTTCATGCAGCTCGTAGACGCCATTGGAGTCGAGCACCAGTCCGACGCCCGCGGCGAGCAGCACGACCGATCCCGGCATTGCGAGCCGCTTCACGGCACTGCGTGCCGTCTCGAGCAGCGCGAGCACCGCAGCGGGTGATCCGACGCGCATCGCCATCGACTTGCACGCGAGCGATGCCCCCACCCCGGCGGTCAGTGCGAGCACGCCGCCGAGGTGGATGAACAGCAACAGCTCGTACACGCTCACGCCGCCTTGGGAGCGGCGGCTGCTGGCTTGGCCAGCGCGCGAACTTCCTTGTCGAATTCGTCGATCGGCATCTCGCCGCTGTAGCGATGCGTCACCTTGCCGGTGGTGTCGGTGAACACCAGGAACGGGAAGCCGTCCGTGCCGAGCGCCTCGGCTGCGGTGCCGAGCTCGTCGTCGATGAGCACGTCATACGGCCACTGCTCCTCGGCAAGCCATGCTGCCGGAGGGTAGTTCGGCCGACCGTCGTCGACCGAGGTCGAGACCGCGATGACCTCGACGTTGGCGGGCAGCTCGTGCACTTTGGCCCAGTCGACGATGCGGGGCACCTCGGCCTGGCAGTACGGGCACCAGTGTGCGATCACGACATAGACGCGCGCGGTGCCGTCGCCGGGCGTGAGCGTCGTGCGGAAGCCATCGAACTTCTCGCCCTGCAGCTCGGGGACGATCGAACCTTCGGCTCGATCCGTTCCGCTGCCGGACCACTTGGACAGCTCCTTGCCCTCGACGTTCACGGTCGCAAAGGCGGGAACCTTGTCGGCCGCGGCGTCCTGGGCCTTCTTCGCGTCGTCGGGCGCAGTCAGCACCAGCGTGGCGATTCCGATCGCGACCATCGCCGCGATCACCATCCAGAAGACGGGCAGCTGCCGCCGCACGTCCTCGGGTGGCGCGACCCTGCTCATCGATTCCGTTCGTCGTTCACGCTTCTCGCGCGATGCCTTGCCCATGTCGTGCTCCCAGTGTGGTGATGACGGCGATGAGCAGGAAGGCGCTCAGTGCCATCATCGGGATGGTGATGTAACCAAATTGCTCGAACCAGATCGTCGTGCAGGGAATGTCGGTCGAGCAGGCGATCTTTTCCTGGTCCGGGAACCGCTCGAGCTGGTAGTGGTAGACGCTGATCGCGGCACCGATGAGCGCCTGTGGCAGCACGTACCAGCGAACGTCGCGGTCGCCGCGCAGCACGGCGACGCCCAGGAGCACGACGAGCGGATACATCGCGATTCGCTGGTACCAGCACAGCGGGCAGGGCTGGAAGTTCCGCATCTCGCTCATGTAGAGGCTGCCGAGCGTCGCGATCGCGGCGACGAGCCACGCGAGCTTGAGCGCGTCGGGTGCGATCACGCGTGCGATCGCGTCGAGCGGGCGTCGAGCGCCGGCTGACGCCTTCTGCACGCCCCAGCTGATCACGACGACGAGCACCGCAAGCTGCGCAACCACCGTCAGGAACGCGAGGAACTCGATCATGGCTCAGGCGACCTCGCGTGCGCGGAGCGCGTCGCGGAATGCCAGGGGTGCGTCATGCGTGCCGGCGTGCCAGCGAAGCACGCGATCGTGCAGGAGCAGTCCGGCGAGCTTGTCCGGGCGCGTTCCTGGTGACACGGTGATTTCGGCGTCGTGGCCGAGGAACGGGTGCGAGAGCGAATCCGCGCGCTCCAGGCGAGCGTGCAGCACGCCGTCGGCGAGGTCCATCTGGTACTCGACGGAGCTGCTCGGGATGCCGTCGACCATCAGGCCGAGCTTCGAGGGGTCGCCCTCGAGCGCCGTCAACACGCGACGCGCCTGCCACGCGGTGGCGAATCCCGCTCGGTACGGCAGGTTGATCGCGTCACCGATCACGAACGCATCGCGGGCGACCTCGAAGCTCGAGTTTGGTTCGTACCATCCGCTTCGGCCTCGTCCGGGAAGCCCGTCGATGAGGCGTGGCTGCAGGGCGCCGAACTCGAGGATCAGGTCGCCGCCGATCGAGTCGAAGCGGCCGACCGGCACGCCGGTCGCGACCTTCACGCGCGATCGGCGCATCGCGGCATCCACCGCGACCTCGCCGATCGGGCCGAACCATTCGAAGACCTCGTGGTCGGACGTGGCGATGAGCGTCTCGATGCGGTCGTCGAGACGCATGGACCGGATCCATGCACCGATCAGCAGCGCGATCTCGCACGCAGGCGCAGTCCAGGAATCCTCGGACTTCGCGCGGATCGTGATCGTGCGGCGCTCACCGGCACGTGCATCGGCGACGATCTGTCGAAGCTGCTCGCGCATGCGGATCGCGTCGTCGAGCGTGCGAAGGCTGTGGTGTTCGTGCTCGCGCGGCTCGGCGCCGGGTGCGGCGACGAGCACGTCGTACTCGATGTCGCCCTGGCTCGTCACCACACGCCTGGCGACATGGTCGATCCGCTCGACTTCCGCGACGACGCTGCGGACGCCGTGCGGCAGCAGGTCCTCCACCGGCACGTCGATGCGGCGTGAGGAGATGTCGAACGGAACGTAGACCAGGTCGGGGAGCAGACGGATCGACGGCCAACGGCCGACGAGCGTGACCTGGGAGTCGGGTAGACCGATCGCGAGCGTCAGCGCGGCTTCCGCACCAGCGATCCCACCGCCGATGACGACGATGCGACGTGGCGAGGACTCCTGAATTGCCGTGCTCGAATCGGGCATTGATCATTCCCTCCGGTCTGATCAAGATTCTCGCCCGTCTCGGGGTCCTTCTCACCCGCCTTTTCGCGCACAGTGGTGCGGGAAATCCGCAACGATTGCTCAGATCGGCTTGTCGAGCAGCCCGCGGTCGAGTGCCCACCGAACGAGCTCCGCACGGCTGGACAATCGCAGTTTCGCCATCGCGTGCGCGCGATGCGTCTCCACCGTGCGGATGCTGAGGTGCACCGTCGACGCGATCTCGGAGTTGGTGTGGCCGAGCGCCAGCAGGCGCACGATTTCACGTTCCCGATCGGTGAGCGGATCCACCGGAGGCGCCGAAGCCGCCTTGATCATCGCCGCACCGAGCGGCGGATACAGGTATCGCTCGCCGCGGTGCATCGCTTCGAGCGCTGCGACGAGTTCGCTCTCGGCAGCTTCCTTGACCAGGTAGCCGTCTGCCCCGGAGGAGAACGACCGCTCGACGCGCTCGGGCTCGTCGTGCATGCTCAATACGAGGACGCGGCTGCCACGTCCCTTGACACGCAACGTCTCGATGATGTCGAGGCCGTCCGCGTCCGGCAGGCCGATGTCGAGTACCACCACGTCGGGGCGACGGATCTCGACGAGCTCGATCGCATCCTTCGCCGTCCCGGCCTCGCCACAGACGTCGAATCCTTCCGTGTCCTCGAGTAGTCGGCGCAGGCCTGCGCGCACGACCGCGTGGTCGTCGACCAGAAGGATTCGCATTGGAGTGGTGGTGGTCTCGTCAGCCATGCAGATAGTCTGCCAAATTGGGTCCGCGGGAAGGAGGCCAAGCATGGAATCAGATGCACGCGACGAGAGCCTCGCCGAGGCTGGAATCGCCCTTGCCCTCGCCCGGGATGCGACCGACTGCTGCTCGATGCTGCAGAAATGGGCGCTGCGCCTGACCGAGGCTGCTGCCGTCGGGGTGACCTATCGGGGTGAACTCGGGTCGTTCGTCGTCGGTTCGATGCCGTTCGACGAAGACGCCGATGTCGACCCACACGACATTGAACTGGATGATTACCCGGGCTGGCACCTGGTGGATATCGGGCATCCGGAGCCCGACGATGCGTGGTGGTCCGCCAGGCTGTGGTTCGCCGATCCGGTCTCCCAGGATTGGCGGGCGATCACGAGCATGCTCTCGCGGCAGGCGGGCGTCGGCCTCGCTCGCGTGCTCAAGCGGTCGGAGCTGGCTCACCATGAGCGAGCCCAGCATGCCCTGGTCGAGGCGGGCAAGGCGCTCAGCAGCGAACGCACGCTGGACGGCGTGCTCCGTCGGATCGTCGAGCATGCGATGGAGCTCACCGGCGCCCGGTATGGCGCACTCGGCGTGCTCGACGAGGAGCGCCAGGGCCTCGCGGCGTTCATCACCGTGGGGATCGATGCCCATACACACGCGAAGATCGGTGAGCTGCCCAAGGGTCGCGGCATCCTCGGCGTGCTGATCGACGATCCTCGCCCGCTGCGCCTGCGCCGCCTGCAGGACCACCCGCGGTCGGTGGGGTTCCCGGAGCATCACCCGAGCATGGAATCGTTCCTGGGCGTGCCGATCGTCACGTCGCGGGCCGTGGCAGGCCGCATCTATCTCTGCGAGAAGGCGGGCGCGCCCGAATTCACGCCGGAGGACGAGCAGCTCGTCGAGACGCTCGCGTCACAGGCGGCGATCGCGATCGACAATGCCACGCTCAACGAACAGCTGCAGCGAACGGCAGCCGAGCTTGCGGAAGCGAGCCGGCACAAATCATCGTTCCTCGCCAACATGAGTCACGAGCTGCGCAGCCCGCTGAACACGATCATCGGATACACGCGGCTGCTGCTCGAGGAGCCGCGCGAGCTCGACACCGAACAGATCGAAGACCTGGAGATCGTTCGAGGCTCGAGCGAGCACCTGCTCGCCCTCATCACCGAGCTGCTGGACCTGCAGCGCATCGAGGCCGGGCGCGTCACGCTCGTGCTGGGGAAGGAGCGTCTGGGTGCGATCGTCGAAGACGTCGTGGCCAGCATCCGGCCGAGCGTTCCCGAGGGCGTCGAACTGCTGGCAGACGCGTCCGGCCTGCGCGACGACCACATCACGTGTGACCGCACGCGGCTGCGCCAGGTCCTGCTCAACGTGCTCGGCAATGCCGTGAAGTTCACGTCGGAAGGGTTCGTGAAGATCAGCGTGCGGGACGACCAGGACAGGTTCCTGATCGACGTCACGGATTCGGGTCCGGGTATCCCGGCGGCAGACCGAGAGCAGATCTTCGATACGTTCTTCCAGTCACAGGCGGCGTTGGGGCGCACGCCCGGACCACGCGAAGGCGCAGGGCTCGGCCTGGCGATCACGCGACTGCTGACCGAGCTGCACGGCGGAGAGGTGTCGCTCGAATCCGAAGAGGGCGTCGGCACCACGGTCACCATTTCACTGCCACGCGAAGCAAGTACGATCCATGCGATGCCGACGACGGGAGGTCCCACGTGAACGTGCGACTGCTGCTGATCGATGACGACAATGCAGCGCGACGCATGATGCGGCGCGTACTCGAACGTCGCGGCTACGAGGTGGAGGACGTCGACAATGGCCGCGCCGGACTCGACCGCGTCCGCGAGGCGCCTCCGGCGGGCGTTCTGCTCGATCTGCGCATGCCGGGGGAGCTGTCCGGATTCGACGTCGCGCGGGAACTCAAGGGACATCCGGACACGAAAGACGTTCCGGTCATCGTCGTGAGCGCGAGCACGCACCTGGATGCCAAGTCGATGGTCGAACAGGTGGGGTGCGATGCATTCGTCGAGAAGCCCGTGGATTTCGACGAACTCGATCGCGTGCTCGATGAATTCATTCCGGGCTGACGTCTGACGCGACCGGCAGCGTGATCAGTGCCTCGTCCTCGACCAGGTGCATGCGACCACCGCAGGCATTGGAGAGCACGAGCAGCACCGCAGCCAGGCCGCCGGGCACGCCGCCCCCGTGCAGCGCCACGGCAATGTCGACTTCGTCCCCCTGGATGGTCGACGCGATCGAGGGGGTCGGGCCCGCGTAGTGCAGCAGGTCCGTCAGGAGGCGCTCCGTGACCGTACCGGAGGCAACGACCGCGACGCCGTCGAACGCGTGGTCCACGTGCTCCAGCGCTGCACCCTCGCGCCGCGCGCGCCGCATCGCGAGTGCGACGAGCGCCGCGAGGTCGATGGGCCCCGGTGCGCCGCTCGTTCCCAGCTCGACCCGGGCGAGGACCACCGCTCGTTCGATCGTCACCTGGACCGCGCGAGTCGCGGCTCCGAGCGCAGCCGCGATCTCGGGATCGTCCTGCAGCTGCGCGACCGATCGCAGCGTCGCGACGTGGTTGCGCAGGTCATGCGCGCTGCCCGAAAGCAGCTGTGCGAGCACGGAGTGGTCGGTCGTCGGAGATTCCATGCTCGATCCCTACCCGACTGCGGGGGTAGGGGATCCGCGAAACGCGTTGCGGAAAACTACTGATGCCGACGCGCTGCGCCGTGACGACGATGGTGGCAGGAGACATCGACCGACTGGAACCACCATGAGCGAGTTCATGCGCGAGGCCCTTCCGATCATCTTCATGTATGCATGCGTGCTCGCGCTCGGCCCGTTCATCGCGTTCGCGATGTGGATGGCATTCGACGGTGATCGCCTGCGGGACGATGCCGCACTGCAGGTCGCGGCAGCGCCGGAGCGTGACACCGCGCCGCGCCAGATCACGGCCGAGGCGACAAGCGCTGCGTGAGCTGCAGCAGGCCGCGCACCTGGTGCGCGATGAGATAGGAGACATTCCCTCGGCGCCCGCGCGCATCGTACGGCGAGCGCCACGAGGAACCACGAGCACGACCCCCGCATGGAGGTCGTGCTCGACGTCTTCGACGCGCATTCACACACGCCGTCTCACGCATCGACGAGTTCGGTGAGCTGGGCGCCCAGCTCGCGCTGCAGCAGCTCGAACAGCTCTCGCTCCTCGAATCGGATGTGCGCGGTGAGCTGTTCGCCCAGCGTGTACAGGGCGTTGCCGTTGGGCGCGTCGGCATCACGCTCCATCCGCGCAAACTCTGCGCGGAAGGCCGCGTGTTCGACGTCCATCCGATCGCGAGCGGCCTGTAGCTCCGCCGAGGACGGCGCGAGGTGCATGGCGCGCTCCAGGAGCTGTTCCTCCTGCTCGAAGTGCGGCACCAGGCGCGTCGTCGCGAACTCGATGAACGAGGTTCGTTCGTCGCGCCGCGCGTCCTCGCCCGAGTCACGAACTCGCCGGAGTCGCAGTGCGCGTGCGAGTGCGTTCTGGTGGTCATGTGAGAGCGGGTGCAGTGCTTCGTGTCGCTTCATGTCCTTACCGTACTGCGCGCGCACGACCGAGGAATGTGGCTTTCCCGCACTGCGGCACGGTACGTCCCCCATGTGGTCGTCGCAGCGGTCGACGATGCTCAGGGCAGACCACAACCAGAAAGAGGAGAGGGACATGAGCCCGCATCCAGACAACACACCAGGCGAACGCCAGCGGCGGGTCGATTTCGACACGCTCGCACCACTCTCGATCGGCGCGCTCGTCGTGGCCGTCGTCGCCATCGCCATCGCGATCGCCTCGCACCAGGACGCAGGAACCGTGTCCTCAGCCGCAGCTGCCGGAGATTCGGCAGCTACTGCATCGTCCGAGACCACGAAGGTTGCCGACGCCAAGGAGCTCAAGCCGGACTTCTCGGCGAAGCAGATCAACCCGGCGACCGCGCCGGTCAAGCCAGGACCGAAGGTCTTCGAGCTGACCGCCACCGAGCGGAAGATCAAGGTCGGCAACAAGGTCTACGACCAGTGGACGTTCAATGACCAGGTTCCCGGCCCCGTGATGCGCGTGGTCGTGGGCGACAAGGTCACGATCAAGATCAAGAACGCGGGCGACAGCAAGCTGCCGCACTCGGTCGACTACCACTCGTCACGGCTCACGCTCGGCGGCGGACACGTCCAGGTGAATCCGGGCGAGACCGGTACGTTCGAGTTCACGGCGGAATACCCGGGCGTGTTCATGTACCACTGCGCGACCGCTCCCGTGCTCCATCACATCGGGATGGGCATGTACGGCATGATGATCGTGCAGCCGAAGGAGGGCTTCGGTCCGGAGATGCCCGAGTACGCGATCGTTCAGCACGAGCTGTACGCAAGCAGCAAGGGCATCGACGACGGGGTCATGGACGCCATGGCGTTCAACGGCATCCCCGCGCACTACACGAAGATGCCGATCAAGGTGAAGAAGGACGCAACGCTCCGCATGTTCGTCCTCAACGCCGGCCCGAGCCAGGTCAGCAGCTTCCACGTGGTCGGCACGGTGTTCGACAAGGTGCTCGATGACGGCAACCCGCGCAACGCAACCTACGGTCGCCAGGCACTGATGATGCCGGCCTCTGGCGGCGGCGTGTTCGAGTTCAAGACCGTCGGCGAAGGCCTGTTCCCCTTCGTCACGCACCAGTTCAACCACGCGGCCAAGGGTGCGATCGGCATGATCATCGCGGGCGACGGCAAGCCGGGGCCCGGCGCGATCGACGAGGCCAAGGACGGTCACCACTGAGCCGTACCACCACGAAGCACTGAGTACCCCCACACCGAGCGGCCTCCGGATCTCCGGGGGCCGCTCGCGTGTTCGCTATGACACGAGCGCGGACACGATCGAGAAGTAGATGAACAGCGAGATGATGTCTTGTCCGACGGTGGCGAGCGGGCCGCTGCCGAACGCTGGATCCTTGCCGAGCGCGTGCAGGCCCCACGGCACGCCGATCGCGATGATGTTGGACACGGTGCACGCCGCGGCGATCGACAGGCTCACCGCCAGTGCCAGCTCGCTGCTGCTCCAGAGCGTGAGGGCCGCCGGGTAGAACACGACTCCCAGCGACAGGCCGATCACCAGGCCCGTCGTCAGCTCGCGCACCACGATGCTGCGGATCGGGATGCCGAGCGAGAGCCCGCGCACGAGCACCGTCACGGTCTGCGCGCCGACCGCACCCGCGAGGTAGATGAGTCCCGGTACGAAGTACGCGAGCACGACGTCACGTTCCAGCACGGCCTCGTACTGCCCCATCACCTCTGCGGCGGCAGCGGCGCCCACGAGGCCGAGCACGAGCCACGGCAGGCGGTGCCAGAGACGTCGCAGCACGCGCTCCTCCGTCGCGGCGCGTGCACTGTCGCCCTGATGCAGGTAGCCCGAGATGCGTGCGATGTCGTCGGCATGCTCGCGGGCGAGCACGGCAAGCAGGCTCGATGCAGGCACGACCCCGACGTAGGCGCCGTCGTCCTGGACGACGACGGCCTCGCTCTCCCCGCGCGAGAGCACTGCCCAGACCACCTCGTCGCGGGACATGGATGTCGCGACGAGTGGCGGGTCTGCGATCGCGAGCTGCTGCATCTGCATCTCGTCGGGTGCGGCCATCAGGTCGACGTCGCGCACGAGCCCGACGAAGCGGCCATCCGCGACGAGCGCGACGTGGCTGACGCTTCCGTGTCGCTGCCCGACGATCGCGCGACGAACATCCCCCACGAGCGCGTCAGGCGTGGCACGGGGCGCCGCCACCGCGAGCCGCGCGACGTCGGCACCGGCCAGTGCGTCCTGCACCGGCGGGCGACCGACGATGAGGGGTTCCGGATGCGTCAGGTGGGCCACGGGCGTGATCCTCGCATGCCGAAGACCCGAGGGGCGCGACGCCCGATCCGCAGATCGGCGCGTCCCGCCCCTCGGGATGCCTCAGGTGTGGTGCCGGGTCAGGCCGTGGTGGCCGTTCGGTCGGTGGCGGCAGGTGCCACGAGCACGGTCGGCGCGGCGCGCAGCTGGCCCAGGCACAGAACGAAGAAGCCGATGCCGGTCAGCAGCAGCGCGACGCCCATCATGATGCTGAACAGTGCGACGCGCTCCGCGAAGAAGCTCATGTTGAGCGCAGTGCTCAGCGCAGTCGACGTGACCCAGACGTTGCGAAGTCCGTTCTCGACGGGCTGTCCGGTCTCCGGGTCGGTCGCGGCCTTGGATTCGTCGCTCGTGTCGTTGCCGTCCTCGTCGAGGAACCGCCCCATCTCCGCGTACGTCTTGCCGTCGGTCATCGCAAGCGTGTGCTTGCGGATCGTCTTGGCGAAGGCTTCTGCTTCGTCGCCGGTGTCGACCTTCTGGCCCGGGATCGATGAATCCGGCGTGCCGACGATGCCTTCCTCGGCGAGTGCGTCACGCACGTCGCCGCGACCAGCGACGCCCATCGAGATGGATGCGATCGCGAACACGATCAGGATGGCGCTGGCGAACAGGCCCGCCAGGAGTGAGAACTTGCGCATGTCGTGTGTATCCCTTCGTGGATGTGTTGGTCGCTCCACGGCACAACGCTCGGGGCGATCTGTAACCACATGTTCGCGGACCGAGACTGTCAATTCGTCCGTAGCGAGCAGCAGGCTGCTGCGGCAACTCCGCACGCCGACGGCGGCTGTCCGGACGGAACGCGAGGTCGTCGGGTTTCCCGAAGGCGACGTGCGGGACAGGGCGGCTGACGACGCTCGCGCGCGAGGCGAAGATGAGGGTGCACGGCTCACCACGACACGGAGGTATGCCATGCGACGCAGGATGCACCGCCCGCACATCGAGTTCGACACGATCGATGCCATCACCCGTGAACGCCCGGATGGCGACACGCCCGTTCGCGCTCATGCCAACCCGGTGCGCCGGGGCTTTCACCTGGTGACCGCACGCGACGAGCGGCACGCGGTCCGCAGGGAGCTGCACGAGCTGCAGCGGGTCCGCGTGATCGACGTCGACTGACGCGCCTAGAACAGGCGCATCAGCTCTTCGCCGTCGGGGCAGCGGCTCAGCACTTCGTCGAGCGCGATGAAGTCGTAGCCCCACTTCTCGAGCAGCACGCGCGCCTGGGGCGCGAGCTCCGGAGCGACAAGGATGCCGCGCGCCGGCGCATGGGCGGGGTTCTTCTGGACCTCGTCCATGTATCGGTTGAGCTGTTCGACCGCGGCGGCCACGGCGCGCACGCGCTTGACCTCCACCACGCAGGTGCGGCCGTCGGCATCTCGGCAGAACAGGTCGACGGGGCCGACCTCGGTGAACAGCTCACGCTGCAGGCCGACCATCCCGAATTCGATTGCTTCGGGCGTCTGGAAGATCGTCGCCTGGATGTCCTTCTCGCGACCTTCGCGCACGAGCTTCGCCGCGTCCGAGAGCTCCCAGTTCGTGTCGGCGTGCACGTCCTCCACGTCGATCACGAGCGTCTCGCCGGTCGCCGGTCGAGTGACGAGGAGCGTTCGACCGTCCTCGGTCACCGCCGTGGGGCCCGGCATGTAGTTGATCGGCTTGGCGCCCTGCACCGCATGCACGACGACGGAGCCGTCGTCCTTGAAGAGCACGACGCGGTCGCCCGACTCGAGCGTGGTGACCAGTCGGCCTTCGTACCGGATGCTGCAGCGTGTGACGAGGATGCGCATAAGATGCAATGGTAGTGATCGCGCCGGACGACGCCGGTAGCGAATCGCTACTTTGGGCGGTATCGAATCAGGACCCGGCGGGTCCGCCGAACACCGTGACCTCGCCGATGCGCGCACGGGCGCGGTTCGGATCGTCGGTATCGATGACCAGCTTGGTGATCCACAGGAGCAGGTATCGCGTCTCGGTTCCGTCCAGGTCGACCGGCACCTTCATGCCATCGCTGACGGCCACCGCGTCGGAAACCGGGGTCCAGCCGTCGAGCGTGCTCGCCGGCGAGTCAGCGACGCGCACCTCCATCGTCCAGCCCGGCAGGTTCGTCCGGATCTGCACGTCACGCACGTCCGCGGCCTGCTCCAGCTGCAGCATCAGTCCGACGCCGGGCTTGATGCGGTTGAAGTCGCGCGTGTCGTAGCCGTCCGTACCCCACGTGGTGGCGACGTCGCCGTCGAGGATGTTGTCCTTGGTGTCGGAGTGCTCGTCACCGTCACCCGGCTCGGGGTCGAAGGCCGCGACGCTCGCCACCGCGATCGGGCGATCAGGTCCGGTCGCGGCGCGATCCTGCGTTCCGACCTGGTCGTTGCCGCGTTCGCCGGCGATCATGATGCCGAAGATCACGAGCGCCACGAGCGGCGCGACCACCATCGACCAGGCCAGGATTCGTGCGCGCACCTCCCGACCGGTCCGCGGACGTCGCGACTCGCGGCGAGCTCGCGTGCCGCGCGGCGCGCGAGGTGCGACCGATGGCGCGAGCACCGCCGTGCCGTGCTCGTCGGAGGTCGCCTCGTCGATGTCGTCCAGCGCGTACGGTCGGGTGTCCTGTCCGTGCTCGAACGGCTGGACGGCGGTCATCGCGAGTTCGCGTACGCCGGACAGCTCCGCTGCGAACTCGCGCATCGACAGGAACCGATCGGCGGGATCGGTCGCGACGGCGCGCGCGACGATTGCGGCAAGGCGCGGCGACACGTCGGGGCGCAGCAGCTGCAGCTCGCCCTGATCGAGCCCTGCCTGCGGGGCCTGCTCGGTGAGTGCGACGAACACGAGCGCGCCGAGCGCGTAGATGTCGTCGGACGGCTCGGGCGGCGCGGTGGCATCCACCTCGCGCAGCTCCGGCGCGGCGAACGGATCCCCGACGAGCTGGGCGACGTAGCTGCCGCCGCCGAAGTCCACGAGCTTGACGTCGTGCTCTTCGGTCAGCAGCACATTGCCCGGGCGCAGGTTGCCGTGGATGACGCCGTGCCCGTGCGCGTAGGCCAGCGCACGTGCGATCTGCAGTGCGTACGTCACGACCTCGCCGCTCGCCAGGGGCGCGAATCGTTCGATGCGCTCCTGCAGGTTCTCGCCCCGCACGTGCTCGAGCACGACGAGCGGACGGCCGTCGTGCTCGCCGCGATCGATCACCATCGCCACGTGCTCGTGTGACAGACGCGCCACGGCGCGCGCGGCGGCAAGCTGCGCCTCCACCACGTGGACGTCGTCGCGATGTCGTGGATGGAACAGCTTGACCGTCACGCGACGATGCAGGCGATCGTCGTAGGCACGAAACGCGGTCGACAGCTCGCCGGTGCCGATGAGCCGTTCGACCACGAAGCGGCCGGCGATGCGCTCGCCGATGAGCCGTTCGGGCTCCACGTTGCCGGTGATGCCCTCAGCCATTCGTATCGAGCGTCTGGCCCTCGGGGACGGCACCCTCAAGGCACTTCGGATCGGCCTTCGTGGCGTCGGCGCCACCTGGATCCTTGTCGGGCAGACCGCCGAATCGCTTGGGCGGCCAGTAGACCATGAACGCCTTGCCCACGATGAACTCCTCCGGCACGAAGCCGAACACGCGACCGTCGGCGGAATTGTCGCGATGGTCGCCGAGCATCAGGTACGTGCCCTTGGGGATCTTCCTGGGTCCCCAGCTGGAACGGCCGTCGTCGATGCCGGCCACGTCGCCGATCGGGCGCAGGTACGGCTCGTCGAGCTGCTTGCCGTCGACGTAGGCGCGGTGCCCCTTGACCTCCACCTCGTCGCCCGGCAGGCCGATGATGCGCTTGATGTAGTTCGTGTCGGCCTCGGTGACGGTCTTGGTCCCGTCGGCAGCGACGCGAGCAGCGTCGGACTCGTCAGCGACCACCGACGGATCCGGGGCGCCGCCTTCGCCAATGCCGGCAGGCGGGTTGAACACGACCACGTCGCCACGCTCGGGGTCACCGAATCGGAAGCTGACCCGGTCCACGAGCACGCGGTCACCGCAGCGCAGCGTGTTCTCCATCGATCCGGACGGGATCTTGAACGGCTTCACCAGGAACTGCTGGACCAGGAACGCGAGCAGCAGCGCCGCACCGATCGTGACCACGACCTCGAGCACGGTGCCGCGCTCGTCGTCCTCGGGTTCATCGTGCCACGGCTCGATGCCGTCGTACTGCTGCGTGGAAGGGCGGCTCATCTCGGTGCAGCTTATCCGGTCGGCGCCCCGGGTTCGCCGGTTCGTGTCGGCTTCGGGGCGCCCGGCGAAGGGGGGCTGGGCGAAGACGAGCGGGCCGCCCCCGAAGGAGCGGCCCGCGTCGTTGCAATTCGGTACTGCCGTCGACTAGAAATCGAAGGGCGTGATGAGGTCGCCTTCGAGTGCCTGCACGAAGCGGTCGATGTCCGCTTCCATGTTGGCGCGCGTCAGCTGCTCGAGGTCGTCGATGAGCCGGTCGGTGCCGCGATTGAGCACGTCGTCGAAGCGCTCGACGTCCTGATGGCGGTAGATCCCGCGCTCGGCCCACTCGCAGTTCGGGCATCGCAGCTCGATCTCCCAGCAGTCGTCCTCCGTCTCGCGCCACGAGACCGGGTAGACCATGCCCGAGTCGCACTCGGGACAGCACTCCAGGTCGACGACCCCGCCGTCCTCCTCGAGTGGCGTCACGGCATCGTCGGCGTGGAAGTACACGATCTCGACGCTCTTGCCGCTCGGCAGGATGATCTTCTTGATGTGGAAGTCGCCCATGAAATCCCGGTGGTTCGCTGACTACGAACGTCCACAGTGGCGTGGACTGAGATTCGTATCGGAGCGCCCCGGCAGGGCCTTGAGCAGTTTGTCGGCGCATGTGCCAGCCGGTGGCTGCGAACGTGCCAGCGTGCGATACGCTGCATGCACCCGCCGCGTCATCGAACCATCTCCATGGAAGCAAAGAATGCACTCATTTGCAGGCGATTCAGACGTCATCGAGCTGATCGGCACCGCGCGCTTCGAGGAGATCGAAGGCGGATTCTGGTCGCTCGAGCTTGATGAGGCCATTGATGGCCTTGGCGACCACGTCGTGCTCGCGGACTACACACCCGACCCCGGGATCGTCGATGGCATGCGCATTCGCGTGCGCGCCACGCCGATGCCGGACGCAATCGGCTTTCGCATGGCGGGCCCCGAAGTCGACGTGATCGACGCCCAGCCGGCCTGATCGATCGCACCGACTCCGTGGCTTCGTACGACAGCGTCGAGTACCGCACGTCACGTACGAACCCGAACCGAGATCGGCGGGCGCAGCACGCACCCAAGCCTATTTCTGCAACGACCTTTAGCTGACGAGGCGCATCGTGAGCGGGAACCGGTACTGCTCGCCGCGGGATGCAGCGAGCGCAGCCTTGATCATCACCACGATCACGACGATCGCGAGCGCGAGCCCGATGGGAATGATCACGAGCAAGCCAAGGCCGAGCGTCAGCACCGTCAGCACGATGGCCGCGACCATGTATATGGTGAGCGAGATCTGGAAGTTGAGCTGCTCGCGTGCGTGATCGGCGATGAACGAGGACGCGTCGCGCTTCCACAGCAGGCCGACGAGCGGCACGATCAGGTTGAGCAGCCAGCCACCCGTCAGCACCACGACGAGCGTCACGAGGTGCATCGCCATCGCCCAGTTGCGGTCGTTCGAGTCGGGCGTGCCGGTCGTCGTGTCGGGGGGTGTACCGGGGATCTGTTCCATGTCGTGTCGCTTCCTTCGTCAGCGGGTCGCCGCGATGGCGTTGCGCAGGATGCCGACGGACTCGTCGAGCTGCGCGTCGGTGAGCACGAGCGGCACGAGCACGCGCAGGATGTTGCCGCCCACGCCCGCCTTGTGCATGAGCAGGCCGTGCTGCTGCGCGTGTGCCTGCACCGCGTCGAGGCGCTTGGGATCGGGATCCTTGGTGCCGGGCCTGGAGAACTCGAGCGCACGCATCGGGCCGAGGCCTCGCGAGTCGGAGATGCCGTCGTCTTCGGCCATGAGCTCGGCGAATGCCGACTCCAGCTTTCGTCCGAGCTCCTTCGCCTGATCGAGCAGCCCACCCTCGAACGCGTCGAGCACCGCGTGCGCGGCCTGGCAGGCGACCGGGTTGCCCGGGTAGGTCCCGCCGATGCCGCTGTCGGGCACCTTGTCCATGATCGACGCCTTGCCGATGATCGCGCCGAGCGGGATTCCCGCCGCGATCGACTTGGCGCTCAGCAGCAGGTCGGGCTTCACGCCGAGCTGCTCGCTCGCCCAGATCGTGCCCGTGCGGCCCATGCCGCTCTGCACCTCGTCGACCACGAACACGATGCCGTGCTCGTCGCAGAACGCGCGCAGGCCGTCGAGGAATGCCGTGGGCGGCACGATGAAGCCGCCCTCGCCCTGGATCGGCTCGACGATCAGGGCGGCGATGCTCTCCGCCGCGAAATGCGTCTTGGTCATCTTCTTCAGCTGGCCGAGCGCGTAGTCGGCCGCGGCCTGCTCGTCGCCATCGAAATCGTACGGGTTGGCGTACGGGGCGCGGTACACCTCGGGGGCGAACGGGCCGAATCCCGCGCGATACGGGTGGACCTTGCTGGTGAGGGTCATCGCCATGAGCGATCGACCATGGAATGCGCCTGAGAAGCAGATGACGCCCTGTCGGCCGGTCGCCACGCGCGCGATCTTGACCGCGTTCTCGACCGTCTCCGCGCCCGTGTTGAAGAGCGCGGACTTCTTCGGTCCCTCGATCGGCGTGGCGGACTCGTTGAGTCGCTCGCACAGGCGCACGTACGGCTCGTACGGAACGATCGTGTAGTCGGTGTGCGTGAACTTCTGCGCCTGCTCGACGATCGCGGCAGTCACCGCCGGATGCGCGTGGCCGACGTTGAGCACGCCCACGCCGCCGATCCAGTCGATGAACGTGTTGCCGTCGACGTCGGTGACGGTCGCGCCCTGCGCGGATTCCACGAACACCGGATGCACCAGCGAGAGCGCGTCGGCGAGCGCGGCGGCGGATCGTTCCGCGAGCGCGCGCGACTTCGGGCCGGGCACCTCGGTGACGATGTTCACCGATGCCTGCTGCGCGGTTGCCTGCTCCATGCCGTTCCTCCGTTTCGTGCCTTCCCGCGATGCTAGCAGGGGCGACGAGTATGCTTTCGATCGTTCAGCCGGCAGAAGCAGGGAGAGCACCCATGGTCCTGAGCGATCGATCCATCCGCGAAGCCATCGAGCAGGGTCGCATCGGGCTCACGCCGTTCGACGATGCACTCGTGCAGCCGTCGAGCATCGACCTTCGCGTGGGGCCGCACTTTCGCGTGTTCCGCAACAACCGCCGTCCCTACATCGACGTGCGCGAACCGGCGGAGGGCCTGACCGAGCTGATGACCGCGACCGAGGACGATCCGTTCATCCTTCATCCCGGCGAGTTCGTGCTCGGCGCGACGGCCGAGGTGGTGCGGATCGGCGACGACCTCGTCGCGCGCCTGGAAGGCAAGAGCTCGCTCGGGCGGCTCGGACTGCTCATCCACTCGACTGCCGGATTCATCGATCCCGGATTCGAGGGCACGATCACGCTGGAGCTGTCGAACGTCGCCACGCTTCCGATCACCATCTATCCAGGCATGAAGATCGGGCAGATCAGCTTCCTGCAGATGACCACGCCGGCGGACAATCCCTACGGCTCGGGGACCAACGCGAGCACGTCCAAGTACAAGGGCCAGCTCGAGCCGACCGAGTCGAAGTACCACCTCAACTTCGTGTGAGCCGAGCCTCGACGGCGTCGAGTCGTCGCTCGATGCGATCGAGCACCGCGAGCACCTGTGCGCTGGCCGCGTCGACCTGCTCGTCGACGCCCTCCACGTCGCGCTCGACCTGCTCCACGTCGCGTTCGAGCGCGGCACCCACGCGACTGGCGACGAGCGCTTCGACGATGAGTGCGGTGAACAGGGACACGAACACGATGCCGACGAGCACCGTGCTCGCGGCGAGCAGCCGCCCCGCGTTCGTGACGGGATAGATGTCGCCGTAGCCGACGGTCGTCGACGTGATCCACGCCCACCACAGCCCGTCGTCTGCGCCCGCCTCCTTCGCTGCCGGCTCGACGATGGGGTAGGCGAGACCGCACGCGATGATCACGAGCAGGCAGAAGATGCAGCCGTACACGACGCCGGACAGCGTGACGAGCTTGCGCAGTCGCAGGATCGGCAGCACCACGCGCGCGAGGAGCGCAAGCCGCAGCAACGCTCCCACGTAGGGCGTCGACAGCAGCACCTCGCCCAGGAACGGTGGGGTGAGGACGACGACGAGCACTTCGATCGGGTGCGTGGCCAGCCACCGCACCGGACGCACCGCGGTGCGCAGCCCGAACACGAGCTCGAGCACGAAGACCGACCACACCACCCACCCGACGAAGTTGGCGACGTCGAGCATCCAGCCACTCGACACGCTCAGCTGCACGGCGATCGCCGGGATCGCGACGAGTGCCGCCACCACGATCGGCAGGTGAAACCACAGCTCGACCTGGCGCGCTGATTCCTCGTCGCGGCGAAGCGCGCGGACCTGTACGAGCGTCGGGATCGGAATGGAGAAGTTCACGTTGCGGGGTTCGTCGGAAGGACTCAGGTTCCTGTTCGCGAATCCGTCCCGGGTGTCCATCGGCGTGATCATCGGAGTGGTTGTCCTGGTCGTGGTCGTCGGCTTCGCCATTCGCGCCACGCGCGGCGGTGGCGGCGGTTACGACCCGCTCGCGCCGACGGGCACTGCCGCGTCGAGCGGCGCGTCGCTGGCGATGCCGTCCGCCCTCGACGTGAAGCCCTCCAGGGCGCAGGCTCAGCAGTCGACCGCCGCACGCGGAGCGCGACAGCCAGGCTCGAGCATCACCGCCAGCGGCCGCACGTGGCGCATCCTCGCGGTGTACACGTACGAGGAAGACGGCGAACGCTGGGAGGAGCGCCGCGTCCGGGACGGCGCCGACGAGGGGTGGCTCGCTGCCGACCAGCACGGCTCGACGGTGCTGTTCGATCGCAACTGGCCGAACGCGAGCTTCCCGACGCAGGAGCGCGCGACGATGCCCGACGGGACCGACGCTCGTCGCATCGAGGCAGGCACCGCCACGTTCGACGCGGTGGGCGAGCACGATGGCTGGGCCAACGGCCACGTGTCGTATGCCTCCTATCGCGCCGACAACGGCACGCACTGGGCCTTCGAGCTCGACGACGACGGTGAAGTCGACGCATGGAGTGGAACGACGACGCCGGTGGTGGACGCATGAATCGAACCTGGGTCGAACTGCAGATGCCGTTCGTCGACAGCTCCGTCGCCGGGCTTCGCTACCTGGCCGACGGATCGGCGGCGTCGACGTCGCTGCCGGTGGTCGCGGCGCGACGCGCACGGGACGAGCACTGGCAACTCGACGCCGAAGTGCTCGGCTGCTCGCATCGCATCGAGCTGCGCGACACGCGCGACGGGTCGCTCGTGCTCGAGGAAGTCGTGGCGTGCGATCCGGGGCTGCCGGCCCCGATGCCCGCGCGCGACTCGCACGCGGCGGGACACGCCTTCGAAAGCCGGTGCGAGGTCGTGGATGCGGATGCGGTCTGGAACGACGCCGTCGAGGCTGCGCTCGCTGCGCTGGAAGGCGACGGCGACGGATCGCTCGTCGCGCGCTTTCCCGATCCGCGCGGCATGGCGCTCACCGCGATCGCGTGGCGACTGTCGGCGATCGACGGACGAGCCACGTGGTCGACCATCCACGCGTATCCGGGCGAGCGCTCGATCGTGCACACGTCGACGATCGTCGACGATCGAGTGCCGACGAGCGCCGACCGCGCATCCGGCGCCGGGCGAGCTCTCACGCGGATGGCGAGCATCGCGATCGCGTCGCTCGTGCTCGCCGGGTGCGGGCTGAGCGCCGACCCCAAGGGCTACGTCGCTGACAAGTACGCGCCGGCGTCGACGAAGACGTCCTTCGAGCAGGGCAGCTCGGTCTACACCTCGCCGAAGCCGCCAGCGGCCGTCGCGCGCGACCTCATCAAACATCGCAAGCCCGCCGAAAAGCGCCTCACGCCCAGCGGGTGGTACCTGCGCTACTCCAAGTGGATCATCGCGATCCACGGAGCCGAAGGTGGCGGATCACGAATCCTGGTGGATCGTCAGTCGCGCGGCTATCGGCGCCACTACGGCGGCGTCGGCGGCTGGTGGGGAACGTCGAGCGGACGCGCGGAGAGCTTCCGCGGCGGTGGACCGGGAGTGGGCAAGTGAGCAGGCTGACCAGCATCTCGATGCGACGCACGGTCGTCGCCCTCACGATTGCCTTGGCCGCACCGCTCACGGCGACGGCGCCGGCGGCCGCATCGCAGATGATCGACGTGGCGGATGCATCCGAACTGCGCGAGGTCATGCGCGAGGCGACGGCCGAGCAGGGCGTCTGCTACCAGTGGTCGCTCAATCTCGACGACCAGTACACGCTTCAGGGCGGGCTGCAGGATTCCGGCAGCACCGTCACGACCGGCGGCTGCCCGAAAGGCACCGTCATCCTCACCGGCAGCGTGTCATACAGCTGCTCGACGTGTGAGACGGGCGACTCTGCGTCGGTGTCGCTGCAGGGCAGCGGGGTGTCGGTCGTCGCGTCGAGCGACGACTACCTCGACATGCTCGGTCTCGACGACGGCGACCTGCTCGCCGACGAGGGCGACGACGTGGCGTGGCTCAACATGGTCGGCGGGCTGCCGCTCATGGTGAGCGAGAACAACCCGTCGATCCCGGCGCCGGAGTTCGACGAGACGATCTACCCCGCCGACGACGCGACTCCGATGAACACGCCGAGCGCGCTCGGTGACTGGTTCCGCGTCTACGGCTGGACGGTCGCGTTCATCCTGCTCGGGATCGGCATGGCCGTCGTGCTCGGGCTCTGGATTCGCAAGCAGCGGCAGCTCGCCGCGTGACACGGGCCGGGTGACCGGCTCTTTCGGGAGGAACGACATGCAGGACTTCGGCTACGACATCGCGGCGAGCGCCGCCTACGGTGGTATCGCGCTCGCGCTGCTCGTGTTCGCGTGGATCGCGATCGACCTGCTCATCCCGGCGAAGGTCGGGGTCGAGCTGCTGGAACACCGCAATGCGAACGTCGCGACCGTGCTTGCCGCGGGCGTGCTCGCGATGTCGATCATCATCGCGTCTGCGATCCATGCGTCCGACGGCAAGCTCGCGGACGGCATCATCGACACGCTCGGATTCGGCATCGGCGGCATCATCATGCAGGCGCTCGGTGTATGGGTCTTCGATCGCATCACGCCCGGCAAGCTCGGTGACGTGCTGCACGGCGCGCGCGAGCTGCATCCGGCGTCGATCACGCAGGCGGCATGGCAGATCGGTCTGGGCATCACGCTCGCGGCGGCCATCTCGTGACGAGCGACGCGCGGGGCGAGGCTGCCTCGCTCGATGGAGATCGCGTCGTCGTGCATCGCGGCGCGAGTGCGCTGCTGCTGGCGGTGACCGCCGCGGTCGCGGTGTGCGGCCTGCTGTACGAACTCGAGCTGATCGCGCTCGGGTCGTACCTGATGGGTGACGGGCTGCTGCAGACGTCGCTCGTGCTCGGCTCGTTCGTGAGCGCGATGGGGCTCGGCAGCGTCGCGTCCAAGCGCTGGCTGGACAAGCCGCTGCGTACGTTCGTGACGGTCGAGGCGGTGCTTGCGGTCGCGGGCGGGCTGAGCGCGTTCGCGCTGTATTGGGCGTTCGCGTGGATGGACGTGTACACGCCGGTGCTGATCGCGGCATCGGTGGTGTGCGGCACGCTCGTGGGCATCGAACTGCCGCTGCTGCTCGAGCTGATCCGGCGTGCGCGGGGCACGTCGGGCGGGGGCGATGCAGCCGACCTGCTGGCGGCCGACTACCTCGGCGCGATGGTCGCCGGCATTGCGTTCCCCTTCCTGGTGCTGCCCGAGCTCGGCCACCTGCGCGCCTCCATCGCGACGGGTGCCCTCAACCTCGGCGCGGGCGCACTCGTGCTGCTGGTGCCGGGGCTGCGCGCGGGCGGGCTCCGGACGTGGCTGCGCCTCGGCGTGCCGATCGGTGCGGCCGCGCTCGTGCTCGGCGGTGCGTGGCTGCTGACCGGACGCTTCGAGGTGTCCCTCCAACAGGAGCTCTACGACGATCCGATCGTGCATGACGAGCAGACTCGCTACCAGCGCATCGTCGTGACGAGCTCCGACCAGGGTGCGGACGTTCGCCTGTTCCTGGATGGCGACCTGCAGTTCGCGACAGCCGACGAGCATCGCTACCACGAGTCGCTCGTGCATCCGCTGCTCGCGCAGGGTCGTCGCGAGCACGTGCTCGTGCTCGGCGGTGGCGACGGTCTCGCGCTTCGCGAGATCCTTCGTTACTCGGATGTGCGGCGCGTGACGCTCGTCGAGCTCGACCCGGCGATGACGAAGCTGGCGCGCACGCTGCCGGCGCTGCGCGACGCGAATCGCAGCGCGTTCGAGGATCCGCGCGTGGAGGTCGTGCATGCGGACGCGATGGCGTGGCTGCGCAGTGACGCGCGCCTGGACCATGACGCGGTCGTCGTGGATTTCCCGGATCCGGATCGGCCGGTGCTCGCCAAGCTCTACTCGACCGAGATGTACGCACTCATTCGAACGCGGGCGCTGCGGCCGGGCGGTCGGATGGTCGTGCAGGCGGGGTCGCCCTGGTTCGCGCGTGATGCGTACTGGTCGATCGAGCGCACGATCGACGAGGCCGGCTTCGCGACGACGCCGTACCACGTGGACGTGCCGTCATTCGGCGACTGGGGCTACGTGCTTGCGTCCGCGGGTGAACGCGCGCCCCAGCTCCGGCTGGATGCGCCGACGAAGCTGCGCTTCCTGACGTCCGAGGCGCTCACCGCGGCAGGCGTGTTCGGCGCAGACGTCGCCCGGCGCCCGGTCGAGGTCAACTCGATCGACCGCCCCGTGCTCGTGGAGTACGAGCGCGCCGGCTGGCACGGCTACTGAGACCGAGCAGGAACGTCGAATGCCCGGCGCGTGAGCACCGGGCATTCGAACTGCGAGGGAGGGGGGTACTGCGATGTTCGATCGCTGCTGCAGCGAGGACCGTCAGGGCGCTGCGTGCAATGAGGGCGCGTGCTCGCGGTGAGGACCAGTCACCTGCGGGAATCCCGCTGAGCGAGCGCGCCGCTCGTTCGATCGAATCTCAGTACCCCCGGAACAGGCCCTTGAGCCAGCCCATGAATCCCTTCTGCTCCTGGACGTAGAGCACGCCAGTCTTGGGATCGACGAACGAGTTGCCCGGGGTGTTCCAGCTGCCGAACAGGCCGCTGACACCGCCGAACGCACCACCGATACCGCCGAGCAGTCCACCCTGGTGGGGGACGACGATGTTGTAGTACTTGTTCGTGTAGGTGTTCGAGTTCGTCACCGACTGGTTGACGTTCCCGTTGGGGGCGAGCGCCGTCTGGTTGGTGGCGTTCACCTGGGGGCGGCCGCTCGACAGCCCGGTGAGCTGTGGGACCGCGCCGCCGGTCGGCATGCCCATGATCGGCATGCCGGCACCGAACTGGCTGCCTGCGGGGTTGGTGCCGTCGTACGGGCTCGCAAGCGCCGTCGTCGGTAGGGACTGCATCGTGGGCTGCGCTGCAGCCGCCGATACGGGGTTGATGCTCGCCATGATGGCGTCTCCTCCAGTCAGCTTCGGCTGGTGGGCCGAAGTACCTCCACTCCGTGCCTGCCGGGCGGTGACGCCGAGCAGACAACCGTGTATCAGGAAGTGGGCATGCCGACGTTGCGGCGTGAGGGGGGAGGATGCGGCCACGCCGGGGGCGGGGGCATGGCCGGGGGTGGCCGCAGGGGGATACACTGCGGCAATAACCTGCCTGTGAGCAGGTGTTTCATACGGGAGAGGCGTGACCGTCGATGGCCTCGTCATGTGGGGTCCTGGCGCGTAAAAGCGGCCTCGGCCGGGCCGTTTCCGCATCTGCGGCAGCTGCTGGCCCGGTACGCGACGGACGGTCGTCACGTACCGGGTGAAGCGTGCTGCCCGCATCCACGGCCCGGCCGGAAGCCTTCACCAGGTGGCGTTGGAAAAGCCTGCGAGGCGGGTGCGCGCGTGCGTTCGCCCAGAGGGCGGTGCGTGCGCAGCCGTGCTCGCGTGGTGTGGCGTCGCCGGGGCTAGATCAGCCGGCCGAGCAGGCCCGAGAGGAGTCCACCGCTGCCGTAGCCGGGGAACCCGCCGCCACCCCAGCCCCAACCGCTCTGGAACGGGGGCTGCTGGAGCGAGTGCGAGACGTTGTTCACGTTGGAATTCGTGACCGTCTGGTTCGCACCGCCGGTGGAGACCTGGTTGGTCGTGTTGGACTGGCCGTGGCCGGCGAAGCCCTGCGGGATGCCGCCCATCGGCAGGCCACCCATCGGGAGACCGCCCATCGGAACGCCCATGGGCAGTCCGAGTGGCATGCCACCGAGGGGCATGCCCATGCCGAGCGGAATGCCGCCCATGGCACCGGCAACGCCGCCCATCAGGTAGGGATTCTTGGAGCGCTCCTCGAGCCGGGCGCGTTCGATGCGCTCGTTGGCGAGGGCTCGCTCGTACCCCAGCTGCAGGCTCGAGACCTGCTTCTGGGTCGTGAGCTTGCTGTTGTAGTAGGTCGACGCGCTGACGACGCCGCCGTTCATGCCGTTCATGCCGTTCATCCCGAGCATGCCGTTCTGCGGGTAGACGCGAATGCGTACTGCCATGGTAGTGCCTCCTGGTGTGCGCCGACCGCGAGGGGTGTGATGCGGGACCGGCGTCTGGTGCGAGGGTGGACCGCCGCGCATCTGGTTCCCGTGGCGTCCGTTGCGACCCGAAGGTCGCGCTGGCCGTCATCGCCACGAGGATGTGCGACGTGTCTCATCCGTCCATCGCTTCTGGTGTTGCGCGGTGTCGCATGTCAGTCGACGCGTTGGCACCAGTCGGCCGCGCGGTGGCCATGAGCGGCCGCCCGGGGATGTCAGTCGCCGGCGGGCGATTCGTCGTCGCGGCGGCGCTCGACGCGCTCGCGGCGGCGGTCGATGCGACCCGACAGCGCGAGGTGTCGCAGCGCGACTTCCGCCATCTCGCGGCCGGTGACGTTCTCCTCGTCGACGACCTCGTCGGCGCCGGCAGCGGCGATCTCGTCGACGAACCTGTTGTAGCGGCCGCGGGCGACGATCGGCAGGTCGGGTGCGAGCTGACGTGCCTGCGCCACGATCGTGCGGATCGCGACCGGGTCGGGGATCGACACCACGAGGATGCGTGCGGTCGAGAGGTTGGCGCGCTGCAGGATCTCCGGTCGCGCCGCGTCGCCGAACACCACGCGCGTGCCGGGCGGGAGGTCGTCGTCGGTGCCGCCGGTCTCGGCGCGCGGGTTGAGTTCGATGACCGTGACGGGCACGTTCGATGCGGCGAGCGCTGCCGTCACCGCGCGACCGGACGGCCCGACGCCGACGACGAGCGCATGGTCGCCGTATGCGTGCTCGACGATGTCGCCGTCCGGGTCGACGCCCTGCCCGGCGGCGAGTGCGCGTCGATGCAGCACTCCGCTCGTTGTGGAGATCAGGCCCGGCGTCATGAGCAGGGTGAGCACCGAGACGGACACGAGCAGGCGGAAGGTGTCATCTCCGACGAGCCCTACCGACGAGCCCATCGTCAGGACCGCGAACGAGAACTCGCCGAGCTGCGCGAGTGAGGCCGCCGCCATGATCGCTGCGGGAGCCGGAACGCGAGCGACGGTCGCGGCGGTCCACGTCAGGAGCGCCTTGCCGAAGACGAGTGGCACCACCACGAGCAGCACCAGCCAGAAGTTCTCGAGCATCCACTGTGCGTCGGCGAGCATCCCGACGTAGGCGAAGAAGATGGCGGTCAGCGCCATGCGGATCGGGGCTATCTCGCTGCGCACCTGCGGCGCGAAGGCGGCATCGGCCATGACGATGCCGGCCACGAATCCGCCCAGTGCGGGCGACAGGTCGAGCTTCCAGCACAGGCCGATGGCGCCGAGCGAGACGGTGAGCGACATCACTGCGAGCAGCTCGCGCGCATTGCCGTGCATCGCCTTCTCATACATCGTTCGCATGAGGACGCGCTCGACGAAGATCACGAGCAGGACGAGCCCTGCGAGCTTGGCGAACGCGATGCCGAACTCGGTCAGGAACCCCGCCTGTTCCCCGCTCACCTCGGCGCCGGGCAGCAGCGGGATCATGAGCAGCACGAGCACGACGAGCACGTCCTGGGCGATGAGCACGCCCGTCGAGACGAGGCCGTGCACGCTGTCGCTCTCGGCGCGGTCGGCGAGCACGCGGATGACGACGGCCGTGCTCGAGAGGCTCACCGCCACGCCGACGACGAACGCCGCCGACAGCGAAAGTCCCGCAGCGACGGCAACGGCGCCCGCAGCGACGGTGGTCAGCACGACCTGCAGCGAACCGGCGACGAGCGCCGTGCCGCCGAATTTCCGGACCTTGTTGAGGGGCAGGTCCAGCCCGACGGTGAACAGCAGCAGCGCGACGCCGACTTCACCCATGAACGAGAACGACTGGATGTCTTCGATGAGTCCGAGCGACGAGGGGCCGCCCACGACGACGCCCGCGAGCAGATAGCCGACGAGCACGCTCTGGCCGAATCGTTCGGCGATGAGCCCGAACACGACGCACACGCCGAGCACGATCACGACGTCGGTGAGCACGTTGATGCTGCTGGACGGCGCGGTCGCGGCCGCGACGAGCGTGTCCAGGATCACGTGCGGCCCCAGCTGATTTCGTCGACGCCTTCCCAGCCGGCGGGGGCGGCGGTGCCGGCGTGGTCATGCATGCCCATCTTCACCACGACGAGTCCGAGCAGTGCGCACTTGAGCCGCACGGGGGTCAGCTCGATGCCGAGCAGCTCGACGATGTCCTCGCGACTCAGCTTCGCGACGTCGTCGAGCGACTTGCCGATGATCTCGTCGCTGAGGATCGACATGGAGGCCTGGCTGATGGCGCAGCCCTGCCCGGTGAAGCGAACGGCGGCGATGACGTTGTCGTCGTCGATCTCGACCTGGACGTGCAGCTCGTCGCCGCACATGGGGTTCTGCCCCTCGGCTTCGAAGGTCGGATGCTCGAGCGTCCCGTAGTTCTGCGGGTTCCGGTAGTGCTCGAGGATGTATTCGCGGTACAGGTCGTCCATGTCGCTCCCTCGGGCACCCACCCTATCGCGGCGGTCCGTCAGGTGAGGCCGAAGACCGTGCGAACTTCGGCGAGGCCGTCGATGAGCCGGTCGATGTCCTCACGCGTCGTGTATGCGTAGACGCTCGCTCGGGCCGTGGCGTTCACGCCGAGGCGCTTCATGAGCGGCTGGGTGCAGTGATGGCCGGCGCGCACGTTGACGTCGTGCGTATCGAGCATCGTCGCGATGTCGTGCGGGTGGGTTCCCTCGATGAGGAACGACAGCACGCCGCCTCGTTCGACGCCGAGCGCGGGGCCGAGCACGCGCAGGCCGGGCACGTCGAGCAGTCGCTCGTGCGCGTAGTGCGTCATCTCGATCTCGTGCTGGTGCACGGCGTCGATGCCGAGCTCCTGCAGGTAGCGGATCGCGGCGCCCATCGCGGTGACTTCGGCGATCGCGGGTGTGCCGGCCTCGAATTTCCAGGGCAGGTCGTTGAAGGTGGTGACGTCGTATCCGACGCGGCGGATCATCTCGCCGCCGAACTGCCACGGCGGCATCTCGGCGAGCAGCTCCTCGCGACCCCACAGTGCGCCAGCGCCGGTCGGGCCCATGAGCTTATGTCCGCTGAATGCGAGGAAGTCGATGCCGAGCGCCTGCACGTCCACGGTGCGATGTGGCACGCTCTGCGCGCCGTCGACGAGCACGAGCGCGTCGTGAGACCGCGCCCACGGCACGATCACGTCCAGCGAGACGTGGGTGCCGAGCGAGTTGGAGACGTGCACGACGGCGACCATGCGCAGTCGTCCGCCCTCGGCGAGTGCGTCGAGCGCCGACACGTCGAGCACGCCGTCGTCGTCGACCGGAATGAAGCGCAGGTCGGCGCCGGTCGCCAGGCAGGTCTGCTGCCATGGGACGAGGTTGGAGTGGTGCTCGAGCTCGGTGGTGACGACGATGTCGCCCGGTCCGAGGTTGGAGCGGCCCCAGGAGTAGGCGACGAGGTTGATCGCCTCGGTGGTGCCGCGCGTGAAGATCACTTCGCGCGGGCTGCGCGCGTTGACGAGGTCTCGCACGGCTTCTCGGGCGGCCTCGAAGTGTTCGGTGGCGGCAGCGGCGTGGGCGTAGACGCCGCGATGCACGTTGGCGTATGCGCTCTCGTAGGTGGTGCGCAGCGAATCGATCACCTGGCGCGGTTTCATCGCCGTCGCGGCGCTGTCCAGATACGCGAGCCGGCGGCCCGTGTTGGGCCCGGAGGCGAGAATCGGGAAGTCGGCGCTCACGCGCTCGGGATCGAGCGGTGACGCGACGGGCGCACCTGCACGTGTGGGGGCATCGGTCATCAGGGGAATCCTACGTCCGATGGGCTGGCACTGCGTCGCCGTCGACGGCTATCGTCGCTGCATGCTCGACCCGACAGACGACCCGCTCGACCGGCACCTCGACGCCGACCACGCCGGCGTGGCGTGCCTTCGCGCCGCTGCCGACCTGCTCGAGTCCGGCGATGCACGTGGCGCGCTGGCGGCGTGCCGCGATGCTCGGCGCCACGGCGTGCCATCGGAGCTCGTGCCCTATCTCGCGGTCGTGCACGCGGTGGCGGCACTGCTGATGGGAGACGTACAGGTCTCGATCACGCTGGCCGAAGACGGCTGGCGCGACCACCCCGACGTCGCGGCGCTGCCGACGGTGCTCGGCGCCGCACAGCTGCTCGCGGGCGACACCGCGGGATCGGCGCGCACGATGTACGCCGCGCTGCTCACCGATGACGCGGATCGCTCGCTCGAGGTGCACCGTCGTCGGCTTACCCAGCTGCTCGCCGCCGTGCGCGCGACCACGCCACCGCCGACCGGTTCCTGATCAGCCTTCGTCTTCGGCGTCGCCCTCGGCCTCGTCCTCGGCGTCGGCGTCGGCCGCCGGCTCGGTGGCCGGTGCCGGCTGCGCCTTCGCGGCGCGCAGCGCCTTGATCGACTGGCGCACCTGCGCGATGCGCGGATCCTTCGGCGGTGACAGCTCGATGAAGGTCTCCCACGCCTCGATCGCCGAGTCGTAGTCCTGTGCGTTGGACGCAGCCAGCCCCCAGGCGTAGAACGCGTTCGGGCGTTCCTGACCCCGAGCCGAGCGGGCGAGCTGCTCGAGGAGCGGCGACGCCTTGTCGTACTTGTTGGTCGCCATGTACGTCGACGCGAGCATCTGCTTGACGTCTCGGTCCTTGGGGTCTTCCTTCGAGCAGCCTTCGAGGGTCTTGACCGCCTTGTCGAGGCTCTCGTCGCGATCCTCGGGAAGCTCCACGGGGGTCTTGGGATCCGTCGCCGACGCTGGCGAGGCAAGCGCGATGTAGCTCATCGCGAGGTTACGGCACGCACCGACGTCGTCCTTGTTCTTTTCGAAGTCCTTCTCGGCGCGCTCGACCGCAGCTTCCTTGTTGTCGCGGTCCTTCGCGGCGGCTTTCTCGGTCTTGGTCTGCGGCTTGGCTTCCTTCTTTTCGGAATCCTTGGAATCTCCGCTGCCGCAGCCCGTGGCGATCAGGGCGATGCTGGCGAGGAACAGGACGGCGTATCGGAATTTCACGTGGGTCTCCCGGGGTGTGGCATGGCAGGCGCGCATCGTCGCGCGTGCAATCGGCGAATGCCTACCCGGATTGTCCATAGCCCTCACCCGGGTTCATGCCGCGACGGCCGGGTAACCGTCTGGTATGGAAACGATCACTCGCAGCCATGCCCTTCGTCAGGCCGCATTTCGCGGCGGAATCCGTGATGGTCGCGTGCTTTCGGCACTCGTTCAGGTCGACCGCACCGCGTTCGTTCCCGCTCACGCGCGTGCGCGCGCGCGAGTGGAACATGACGCGCCGATCGAGATCGGCCATGGCCAGACCACGTCGCAGCCGTCGCTCATCGCGCGCATCCTCGAGGATCTGCACGTGCGGCCCGGCAGCCGGGTGCTCGAGGTCGGCACCGGACTCGGCTACGAGGCGATGCTCGCGGGTACCCTGGCGGCTCCCCGCGGCTCGGTGGTGACCATCGAACGTGATCCGAAGCTCGCGCTCGATGCGCGTCGGCGCATCGACGACATGTGCTCGCAGCCGGGATTCGAGGATGTGGAGATCGAGGTGCGGATCGGCGATGGCGCGCTCGGCGCGCCCGATCGCGCCCCGTTCGACGCGATCGTCGTCGCGGCGACCGCCGCGGCCGTACCCCCCGCCCTGCTCGAGCAGCTCGCCGACCTGGGACGCCTCATCATTCCTGTCGGGCTGGGTCGTGGCACCGAGCTGCTGCGCTTCGACCGCCACGGCAATCGCATCGTCGAGGCGGGCACGCTCGGGCTCGTGCGCTATGTCCCGCTGCTTCCCGGGGTCGTCGAACCCGGCTAGACGAAGGGCGCGACGACCTCGATGCGCACCGGCGCCACGTAGCCTCCCGGCGGCTGGTCGGTGCGCGTGCGTACACCGAATCTCAGATTGACGGCCACATTCGTGGTCGTCGCGGTCGTGGAGTTGGCGACGCGTGCCTCGGTCGACGCTCCCGTGGCAGGCAGGGCGTTCCAGTGCGCACCGTCGGCCTGGGGGCATGTCGCGTTCATCGACCACAGCGCGCTTGCCCCGATCCCCGCGATCGATCGCAGGCACACGCCGAACACGTCGTCGCCCGGCGTGTCCCAGTCGTCGACGCCCAGTGCGTAATCGCGCAAGCGGGCACTGTCCACGCGCGAAAGCGCGGCCACGGTCCCCGCGCCGGAATCCATGACGCCAGCGATCACGATCCGGCCGTCCGACGACCAGGTTGCGGCATGCGCCTCGTCTGCGAGGGCGCCATAGACGAACGACTGGCTGCCATCCCCGCCGAAGTTCGTGGCTGCACCGTCGGCGGACCAGCGTGCGACGAGCGGGTCTCGATTCGTGCCGACGGCATCACCGACGCCCACGATCCCTCCTCCGGGATGGGCAAGCAGGTCGCGGGCGACGGCGTTGGTGCCGGCCGGTATCAGGGTCGAGATGCCGTCGCCACCACCGAACGTCGTGTCCAGGACGCCGGTCGGGGCAACCTTGACGACGTACATGCTGCCCTCGTCAGTGCCCCCGACGAGGATCGAATCATCATCGAGTACGGCAAGCCCACCGATCGTCTCGTTCCATGTGACGACGTCAAAGACCATCATCCCGTCACCGCCGCCGAATGTCGGGTCGGGGGTTCCATCACCGAGTAGCCGCAGCACGCCGCCGCCACTCGACGACGGACGGGTGCTACCGGACACCACGATCCGGCCGGCAGAGTCGAGGCGCATGTCCCGCGCATAGTCATTGCCGGCAGTGAGTGGGATGCGTAGCTTGCCGTCACCCGAGAATGTCGTGTCCCAGGCACCCGTGGAAGTGAGCCTTCCGACGAAGAAGTCGTGGTCGGTCGAGCAGCACGGACTCTGTTGTGACGCCCCCGAGAACAGGATCCGACCGTCAGGAAGCGCCACCACATCCACTGCGGAGTCGTCGGTGTTGGTGTCGAGCGGCAGCTGCAGCCAGCCGGCACCGCCCCCGAAGCTGCTGTCCAGCGTGCCGTCCGCGAGGTACCTGGCAACCGTGATGTCCTGACGATCGCCCAGCGCGGTGCCAACGGCAAGGTACTTGCCGTCTGCGGTTACGGTGACAGCAGAATACGAGTCACACCCGCCACCGATCGGGATGTTATGAAATCCGTTCGGCGGGTTGAAGGTCGTGTCCAGCACGCCTGACGCACTGAACCGCGCAATCAGGCTGTTGCACGTATTGTCGTAGCCGACGGCGAGCAGGCGACCGTCATCAAGTCGATGGATGTCATACAGCCCCGTGCTGGCGCTCCAGGTGGTCAGACCTGCAGTCCCGAATGACGTGTCCAGGACCGGCAGCGACGGCCCCCACATCCCGCGCCCTTCGCTGTCGGTCTGCGACATCCGCAGCTGCGCCGTGTCGTTGCTGGACCCGAACGCCAGGGCGCAGTCGATCGTGGTGACCGCGGACGTTCCGGGCAGCACGTTGCCGAACCGCGTCACGCCCGCGACGTCCGGGCTGCATCCCGTCGTGGTGAGGTTCGTGGAGCTGGCGACCGACAGCGTTACCGTCACCGAACTGGACGCTGCGGGCGCGGCTGCCTCGCCCACCATCAGGCCGGTGAGCACGATTGCCGCAATCTTGGCCACGACGCCGGGCCGATGGAAGTACCTCAACCACGTTCCCATTGCGTGTCCTATCGGTCAGCGATGCCCCTTCCACGAGCGGTGCGGGCGTTTCGCTGGGACCGATTGAACGCATCTGCGAGAAGCCAGACGTGAATCGGCGGCCACGACATGGCCCGATTTCGAGGAACATCCTGCTCGCCGCGCCCGACATGAGGGCATGCCTTCCATCGCACCCACCGCAGCGACTCCCCCGCCCCGTCCCGTGACGACGGGCCCGCTTCCGCCTCCGTTGCCGGAGCCGGCAACCGGCAGTGGCACGGGCTCGACGAGCGTGCGCATCAAGATCGCCAACTGGATGGAAGATCGGTTCGGCAAGGCAGCGATGCCGATCGCCGCGCTCGCCGGTGGCGTCGCGGGCGGCACGCTCGGCATGCTCATGCTCGGCCCCGTCGGCGCAGCCGTCGGCGGCGTTGGTGGCGCATTCTTCGGCGCCGCGCTCTTCATGGCGGGCTGATCGCCCTGCCGCGCTCGAGCGCGACCAGCGCGTAGCCGATTCCCAGCGACGTGGCGACGAAGACGAACGCGACGATCAGCAGGTGCCCGATGCCGACCGGCATCTCCGCGCCCCAGACCAGGAATGCCACGCCGAGAACCAGGCCGAACAGCCATCCCACGCCGAGGCTCATCGCGATCGTCGACAGCCACGTGTCGCGAAACATGCGAGCGACGGCGCGTGCGCCGATTCGCCAGCTGCCGCTCGCCCATGCCGCGACCGGGATCGCCGTATACGGCACGAGCAGCAGCGAGAGCACGACACCGATCCAGGGCGTGGCGAGCAGCGCGCACAGCGTCGCGACGCCCGCCAGCCACAGCAGCGACACGCGCGCCGTTGCATCGTCGCGCCGCACATACGTCACTGGCAGCAGCGCGACGACGACGAACGTCGACAACCACACACCCATGTCGACCGTCACCACCGGCTGCACCGGCACGAGCAGCACCAGCAACAGCACGCCGACGGTCAGGAGCTTGCGCGGCTGCCCGAAGATGGTCGCAAGACCGCGGCCGAACGCCTCCACGACGCCCGGTGGCATCGGTACTCCATCGTCGCTCGACATGCCCGCGCGCACGCGCGCCCACGTCGATTCCGGCAAGGTCGGCTCACCCGCACCCTCAGGCTCGTCGCCTGACATCGCGACGTGTCAGGCCTCGGCGTCGTTGACGCTGGCGCCGAACTTGCGATCCATGCGGCGCCAGAGCGCGTCCTGGACCTGCTCGCGCACCTGCACGACCTCGATGCGCTCGAGCACATCCACGTAGAAGCCGCGAACGATCTCGCGGATCGCGTCGTCACGGCTGATGCCGCGCGCCTGCAGGTAGAACAGCTGCTCGGCATCGACCTTCGAGGTCGTCGACGCGTGCGTGCAGCGCACGTCGTTCGCCTCGATCGTCAGGCCCGGCACGCTGTCGGCGTGTGCACCCGACTGCAGCAGCAGGTTCTTGTTGTTCTGGAACGCGTCCGTGCCCTGGGCGCCCTTGGCGACGGCGATCATGCCGCGCCAGACGGCGTGGCCCTTCTCGTCGACGACGCCCTTGAAGAACAGGTCGCTCGTCGCGTTCTCGGCAGCGTGCAGCTGGTACGTGTCGTAGTCCATCTGCTGCGTGCCGTCGACGAAGTACGCACCCGTCAGCTTCACGTTGGAGCCGGCACCGTTGAGGTGCGCCTCCATGCGGCTCTTGCCCATCGATGCGCCCAGGCCGACCGCGCTCCACAGCACCTGCGCGTCGCGATCGGTGTGCACGCGATGCGTCGCGAAGTGCTGCACGGGCGTCGCGTAGTCCTGGACGGTGACGTAGTGCAGGCGCGCGTTGGGGCCGGCCACCAGCTCCACGACCGCATTCGAGAACCCGCCGGCTTCGGCGTCGACGGAGACAAACTCCTCGACGAACGTCGCCTCGGCACCCTCCTCGAGGATCACGAGCGCGCGCCAGTTGACCGCGCCCCCCGCAGTCATCACGACATCGGCGCGGAACGGCAGCTCCACGCGAACGTTGCGCGGCACGTACAGCAGCACGCCCCCGGCAAGGTTCTTCGTGTTGAGGTCGACGAACTTGTCGTCCGGAGAGTCGCCCACGGGTACGACGGTGCCGAGATGTCGCTCGACGATCTCGGCGTGCTCGAGCGCTGCCTCGAGCAGCGGTGCGAACACGACGCCCTCGGGCAGGTCGCCGGTCTCGCAGCGAACGGTCACCCCGTTGACGTGCGTCACCTCGCCGGCAGTCGCGTCGGACGCCGTCACGGACGTCCGCACGCGCTCCTTGACGAGCTCTTCGTCGGTGCTCGGCGAGAAGTTCGGCACCGCGTCGAGGTCGACGCCGCGCAGCTTCGTGAAGCGCCAGTACTCGTCCTTGCGCGTCGGCATGGGTGCACGCTCGAACGCGGCGGCTCCCTCGTCGCGGATCTTGGCAAGGACAGGTGAATCGGTCACGGTTGCGACAGTCATCAGCCGACGCTTCCTTCCATCTGGAGCTGGATCAGCTTGTTCATCTCGATCGCGTACTCGAGCGGGAGCTCCTTCGTGATGGGTTCCACGAACCCGCTCACGATCATGGCGTTCGCCTGCTCCTCCGTCAGCCCTCGGCTGCGCAGGTAGAAGAGCTGCTCCTCGTTGACGCGCGTGACCGTGGCCTCGTGCCCGATCTCCACGTCGTCCTCGTCGATGCGGATGTAGGGGAACGTGTCCGTCTGCGAGTGGGGATCGATGATCAGCGCGTCGCAGATGACCTGGCTCTTGGAGTTCGTGGCGCCCGGCTTGACTGCCAGCAGGCCGCGGTAGCTCGAGCGACCGCCGTCCTTGCTGATCGACTTCGACGTGATGACGCTCGACGTGTCAGGCGCCAGGTGCGTGATCTTCGCGCCAGCGTCCTGGTGCTGGCCCTTGCCGGCGAACGCGATCGACAGCACTTCGCCGTGCGCGCCGCGACCCATCAGCTTGATGGCCGGGTACTTCATCGTGGTCTTGGAGCCGAGGTTGCCGTCGACCCACTCCATGATCGCGTCCTCGTACGCCTCGGCGCGCTTGGTCACGAGGTTGTAGACGTTGTCCGACCAGTTCTGGATCGTCGTGTAGCGGCAGCGGCCGCCCTTCTTGACGATGATCTCCACGACCGCGCTGTGCAG
>JBBQUY010000007.1:0-67239 GCA_038212015.1 Gaiellales bacterium
ACCCGGCGCTGCGTTCGGATGCCGTGCTTGGCCGGGAAATCGAACGTGATCGCATCCGGCGGCTCGAACGTGACGTGCGCGCGGCGGAGCGTCAGCAGTCCGTGTGTTCCGTGCTCGGCGGCGTACTGCTCGGACCCGACGCGGAAGTAAGCACGATCGAGCAGGCGCACGGCCAGCGCCAGCACCCGTTCGCGGGTCGGGGTGCCGGCGTCCGGCGCATCGGGCGAGAGCACCGCTTCGACGTGGTCGCGCACGGTTGGCAGCGCCTGCGCGAATTCGAGCATCCGTTCGTACTTCTCGCGCGAGCGAAGCTCGCTCCAGCGCGGGTGGTACAGGTACTGGCGGCGACCAGCATCGTCGGTGCCGACGGCCTGCAGGTGGCCGTTGTCATGCGGGCAGATCCACACGTCCTTCCAGGCCGGCGGGATCGCGAGCGACGCGATCCGTTTGAGCGTCGCCCGGTCGTCGACCGTCTCGCCGGACTGGTCGACATACGAAAATCCGCGACCGCGGCGACGACGGGAGATGCCGGGGCGTGACGGGTCGGAGCGGCGGAGTCGTCGGGGCATGGCGAATGTATTCCCGCGTCGCCGGCCGCTAGTGCGGAGGCCTCGGGCGTCAGCGGAGGCGGCGTGTGGCGCGCACGTCGATCACGTTCACGCGCTCGCACCCGGTGGTGATGTCCTCGATGCGACCGTCTCGAGCGACCACCCATGCCACGTCGTTTCCGGGGCCGCAGTGGAGGCGGTCCTGCGTGCCGTCGAGATTGGTGGCGCGCAGCACGTCGTTGCCGGGTCCCCCGAACAGCACGTCTCGGCCCGGGCCTGCGAAGAGCGTGTCGTTGCCTTCGCCGCCGTGCAGCACGTCATTGCCGGTGGCGCCGCTCAGGATGTCGTCGCCATCGCCGGCGAAGATGACGTCGTCTCCCGCTCGACCGTTGATGCGATCCGGGCCTGGCGTACCGAAGAGAGTCTCATCGGCGCTCGTGCCCTGCGCCGCCACGGCGGGTGCTGCAGGGTCAGCTGTTCGCGTTGCCGCCTGACGCCCCTCGTCATCCGCGCCGGCGGTCGCGGTCAGCACGACGATCAGCAGCATCGTCGCCGCACCCGACCCGGCGGCCACTCGCCGCGTTCGCTGCGGCAGTGCGCCAAACAGTTCCACGAGGCGGAGACCATGGTAGTGCGCGCCGTCACGCAGGACTGCCGTCGCGCGGCGAACGCCGTCGGTCGAGAGGAGGCGACGCGTGGTGCGTGGCTCCGGTGTGCGCCGCAAATCGCTCCGGCCCTCGCTTCGGGCGGCTCGCTGCAGTGCGTGGATGCTGTCAGTGCGGTCCGACATTACTGCCACTGACATCGAGCAGGCCGAGGTCATGCGCGTGATGCGGAATGATTTACACACCGCTCCGACGGCCGGACGATCCCCTGCCCGTGAAATCGACTTCGCGCGCCCCTCGCAACGCCCGCAGGAGAAGCCCGGGAAGCGTTGTGCCGTGGTGGCGCGTGTCCGCGCGCTGCTCGCGCGCCGCGCCCGCGAATGGCTCGGCATGCGAGGCGATTCCGAGCGAGCGCCTCGTCTGGTAGCCAGACGAGTTCATTCGCTTACACGTCGCCGACTTCCTTGCCGAACGCGCTCTCGAGCGGGCGGTTGAACCACACATGGGAGGCGTACTCCTCACCCGAGGTGCCGCCGTGCGTGTGCCACGTGCCGGCGCCCAGGTCCGGCGGCATGCCGAGCTTGGCCTGGTTGTGGCTGAGCATCACGCCGACCAGCTTGCCGTTCTCGAACATCACCGTCGCCGGTCGATCGAGGTCGTAGCCGTTCCTGACGCGGAAGATGTCGTCGTTGATCCAGTGGTCCGGGGCCGACGGATTCGGGTGGTATCCGGCCGCACGCGCCTTTTCCGGAGTGTCGATGTTGCGGGTCGCGAACTTGAGGCGCTCGAGCGTTCGCTCGGCGAGCGCCGGGTTGCGCACCCGGCCATCATTGACGTTCGTCTGGGTCGGCAGCTGGATTCCGCCGGCGCCGGCGACGTAGGACTGCTGGATGGGTGCCTGCACGGGAGAAGGCGGCACATATGCCTGATTGCCTCCGCCACCGATTGAACCGCACCCGCACATGAATCAGCCCGTCCCTTGGCCTTATTTCAACGTCCGGGTCCACCGTACGCCTGGATCGGCGATCGGTCAACGACCAGTCACGGAGCGTCTGCGACCAGTTCGCGCAGGCTCGGCGTGCCGAAGCGTTCGCCCGCGTACCACCGCTCGGCGGCAGTGCCCCAGCCCGGGATCCCCTCGCGCTGGCGCAGGATCGCCGCCATGTGCATCAGGTTCCACGCCATCAGCGACACGTTCCGATGCGTGAACGCGTTGTCGTATCCCACCTCGTCGTCGTCACCGAAGCTCTTGCCGGGACCGATCTCTCCGATCCAGCCGGCGTCGCAGTTGGGCGGCACCGTGTACCCCAGGTGCGAGAGCGAGTAGGCGAGGTTCATCGACGCATGTTTCACGCCGTCCTCGTTGCCGGTCACGACCCAGCCCGCGACCTTCCCGTAGAACGCGAACTGACCGCGGTCGTTGTACTGACCGCTGCTGCCGTACAGCCGTTCCACGACCTGGGTGCAGACGCTCGACTTCTCGCCGAGCCAGAGCGGAGTGCCGAGCACGAGGATGTCCGCGGCCTGCACCTGCTCGAAGATCGACGGCCACGCGTCCTGGTCCCAGCCGCGCTCGGTCATGTCATGCGAAATGCCGGTCGCGATCGGATGGTCGATCGCGCGCAGCTCGTCGACCGTCACCCCCTGGGCGCGCATGATCTGGGCGACGCCGCCCATGAGTCGCGCGGTGTGGCTCTCGCCAGGGCTGCGCGTCAGCGTGCAGTTGATGAACAACGCGCGCAGCGTGGCGTAGTCGAGGTCGGCTGGAGGTGCGGTCTCGGAGGAGTCGTCGGTCATGGGTTGGTGCCTTCCCGAATCGACGCCGCCATACCCCTACGAAGATCGCTGATCCACGGGTCTCGGAAGCGTTCCGAGTATGGCGGCGATCAGCCGCGTCGAGGGCTCACCCTTGTGGAGCACGTGCTCGACCCCGATCGCCAGTGCTTCGGCGGTCATCGGTGGGTCGGAGTGGGCACTCAGCATCACCACGCGCGGAATCGACGACGCCTCGAGCAGGCGGCGGCTGGCGGAGATGCCGTCGAGGCGCGGCATGCGCTGGTCCATGAGGACGACGTCCGGGGCAAGCTCGTCCGAGAGTTCGACTGCCTCGATCCCGTCCATTGCTTCGCCGACGACGTCGATGAGCGGGTGCGATTCGAGCATCATCCGCAGCGCATGGCGCACGGGATCGCTGTCGTCTGCGATCAGTACTCGAACGGGTTGCGGCTCAGTCACGATGCAAGCCTATCGCGCGCACACGGGAAAGCTGGCGGGATATCCTGAGACTGCCCATGTCCGAACGCTACTTCGACATCTCGCACGACATGCTGTGCGTGGCCTCCGACGAGGGCGTGCTGCTTCAGGTCAACGATGCCTGGACCCGCACGCTTGGATGGACGGCCGAGGAGCTCTGCTCGGGCCGGATGGATCGGCTGATCCACCCCGACGACGTCGAGGCGACCCGTGCCGAACGTGCGCGGCTCTTCAGCGGCGGTCCCACGATCGAGTTCAGGAACCGCTATGCGACCAGTGCAGGCGAATGGCGCTGGCTCGAATGGCGCGCGGTGTACGACGTCGCCAGCCATCAGGTGTTCGGCGCGGCGCGCGATGTCACGGCACAGGTCACTGCACAGCACGGTCTCGAACTGCGCGAGGGGCTGCTCACCCGCGTCATCGACGAGCAACTCGCCGGGCACGATCACGAACACCGGCATTTTGCCAATGAGCTGCATGATTCCGTCGTGCAATACCTCGTGGCGGCGTTGATGTACCTCGAGATCGCGGAGACGAGCTGCAGTGATGCTGCATCTGCGCATCCACTGGAGCTCGGCATCCAGCAGGTTCGCGCCTCGCTCGGTTCTGCGAGGCGCGTGATGCAGGGTCTCGATCCGTTCGACCTGGGGGACCTGGACCTGCGCTCGTCGGTCAGCGCGCTCGCCGAAGAGTTCGCGCAGCAGCTTGCGATCGACGTCAACGTCGACATCGATCTCGCGCGAGATCCGGGACCAGTCCTCTCCAGCGTGGCATATCGCGTGATGCGGGAAGCGCTCGTCAACGTAGGCAAGCACGCGGGCGCTACGGTGGCGGACATCCGAATCGCAGGCGAAGGTGACCGGCTGATCGTCGAAGTCGTCAGTGATCGGGCGGGGGATCGCATGCTCGTTCCCGAAGCGAATTCGGGGAGCGGGCTGGGCCTGATCATGATGCGCGAGCGGGTGCGTGCCCAGGGGGGCGAGCTCCAGTTCGATCTGGACGAAACCGGCACGCGGCTTCGTGCCGTGTTGCCGACGCGGCGCGCCGTGACCGCACCGTGAGCGGCTGAGCGAAAAGCTACCGAGCGGCGTCGGCGAACGCCTGCGCGCGGGCCTTGTACCCGGCCGCGGTCCCGTGGATCTTGTCGCCTGCGAGATATGACGGGTGCTGCTGGACCATCTTCTGCCAGTCCACGAGCCGCATCACGTCGGGGTTCTTCGCTGCGAATTCACGGATCATCGCGTTCACCGCGTCGTAATTGCCGGGTCGCGCGATCGTGGCCCACACCACCATGCCGCCGCGCTGTCGCGCATCGGTGATCGTCTTCTCGATGGCGCTGCGCAGCTCATCGATCTGGCCGGGCGAGTTGTTGGTGAACAGCGCCATTTCCACGACACGTGGCTTGTCCGCGGTGGCGACGTAGCGGCGCATGCCCTCGGCGAGGCTGATGCCGCCGGTCGCATCGATCTCGACGGGCTGGCCGGCCATCTGGGCATTCAGGTACTGCTTGGTTCCGACGCTGAGCGAATCACCGATCAGCAGGACGCCCTGGCGCGCATTCGACACGGGCGCTCCCTGGTTGGCGGTCGGTGGTGCGGTCGGGAGCGCAGGCGCGGGCGCGGCTGCGGGCGCGGGCGCGGTGGCGAGGATCGACGCCGCGGTCGGGCCTCCACCCATGACACAGGTACATCCACACATCGCGATCACCTCCCCCGACAGCTCTCCTTGGTACCAACGTACGACGATCTCCGGGGGCTGCGTACGGGGGGAAGTACCTATTTCAGCTCATGCGTTCACCGTGGGCGCGCCCGCAGCACGCCCGACAGGGCTGAACGCTGCCCGGCGTCGTCGACCGCCTGCACGCGCAGCACCGCGACGCGACCCGATCGCACCCGCAGCAGCAGTCGCGTGCGCGCGGTGGCGCGCAGCTGTCGCCAGCCGCGTGGCGTGCGGGTGAGCACCCGATACGACGCGACTCGTCCATCGTCGGTCGATGCGCGCCAGGCGATCGTCACCCAGCCTCGACCGCGAGCGGCGACCCGGAACATCACGGGGCGGGTCGGCCGCCGGCCGGACGCGACGATCGCCGGCAGCGTGATCGGGCCGATCGCGCTCGTTCCGGGCGCGGGGGTGTTGACGGACGGCTCGGCAACGATGCCACCGCTGTCCCCGGTCGACGGCTGTGACCCGGCACCCGGCGGCTGCGAGCCGCCGCCGGTCGGTGGCGGTTGCGTGTGCGACGGCGTGGGCGAGCCGACCACGGGCGGCCCGGTGTCGACAGGCGGTGCTGGCGACGCCTGATACCGCAGCGGCTCGATCCACGAGGCGAATCGGCCCACCCGCGTGTAGACGCCGTAGTGGCGGCCACCACAGTCGAGACCCCAGCTCGTGAGGCCGACCACACGCCACGCGCCGGCACCATTGCCGACGATGAGCGGGCCACCGCTGTCGCCTTGGCAGGCATCCACGCCCGTGCCGGTGGTCGTGCCGGGCACACCCGCGCAGATCATCGAGAAGCCATCGAAGTTCGCGCCGTGACCGGGCGCCGTCGGCGATGCGCACGACGAGTCGGACGCGATCGGCAGCTTGGCTTCCTGCAGTTCGGCGGGAAACGACGAGCCGCTTCCGTTGGTGGCGCCCCACCCGGCGATCCACGGGCCGACCGCATCCGCCCCGCGCGCGAGTCCCGATCCCGCCCCCCACCACGCCTCGTCGGCAGCGCTTGTCGGAGGGATCGGCGTGATCGCGACGGTCGGTGTGCGCGACAGCCGCAGCACGGCGATGTCATTGCGCATGGATCCGCGATCGAACGACGGATGTCGCGTGATGGACGCCACCGGCACACGATCGCCATCGGTGGCGTTTGCCACGCGTCGCCCCACGATGACCTGCACGCTCGAGGCGGACAGCGTCCCGCCACCCACGCCGTAGGTGCAGTGCGCGGCCGTGAGCACGGTCCGCTCGTCGATGACCACGCCGCCGCACAGCGCCGTGACCCCGGAGCTGGACGCCACGACCGCCGCCATCGCGCTCCAGCGCGCGGCGTAGTCGGTGGAGGACACGCTCGAACCGTTGATGACCGCCGGATGCTCGGGCACGTACGTCCGCGACGCGCCACGTGCATCGGCGGCGGACGCGACGATCAGCAGCGCCGTGAACGAGACCAGCGCTACCCTGCCGAGGATCCTGCGTCGCATCGTGTTTCCCTCCCGTTACCGTCGAGCCGCCACCGTACCGACGAACTCGTCCAGCGAACGTGCGGGTTGGCGCAGCACGTCGACGAAGCTGCAGATGACGCTGGCTGCGCGGATCGACGATGATGCACGCAGCAACCCCCGTCACGTGGAGCCGACGATGCCGACCTTCGTCCGAGAAATCGCCATGGAGCCGGGTGACGAGCAGCGCCTCGCCGTCCGGCCCGAGCACCGCGAGTACGTGCACCGCCTGTTCGCCGACGGCCACATCCGCATGAGCGGACCGCTCGCCGACGACACCGGCGCCGTCCTCGTCTACGCCGCCGCCGACCTCGATGCGGCACGCGAGCTCATCGCGGCCGATCCCTACGTCCGCGAAGGCGTCGTGTCCGAGGTCTCGCTCCGCGAATGGAACGTCGTCGTTCCCGCGGCCGACTGACACATGGCCGACTCGCCGACGTTCGACGTGGTCGACGTGCTCACGCGCGCGGGCGGCGCGCGCGACGCACTGCTCGCGCTGCTCGACGACGAGGCGGTCGACCTGGACGCCCACCTGGTGAGCGACGTGCTGCGCGCCACCGGACGCGTCGGCGCCGCGCTCGAAACCCGACCCGCGCTCGTTGAACTGTGCACCGTGCTGCGCGCGATCGACGCCACCACGAGCGGGCGCATCGGACTCGACGAGCTGCGCGCCGGCATCGAGCTGCACGCTGCCCGCACCGATCGCTTCGCGGCGTTCCACGATGCGCGCGTGCTGCTGCGCACGCTCGACGAGGTCCTGGAACCGGCACGTATCGAACACGACACGCGGGCCACGCGATCCCAGGTCGAGCTGCTGCATCGCCAGCTGCACGAGTGGATGGTCGACCAGCTCGTGGGAACTGGTGACGCCACCACCGAGACGCCCGCCGCACCCGCGCAGTCCGCGGATCCACGCGCGGAATTCGAGGTGACGGATCTCGCGCTTCGACGCACCGCTCATGAGATCGTCGACGAGCTGCTACTGGGAGCGCAGGGGCATCCCGTCACGGGCCTGCCCGGCGCCGCGTGGCGTCGCGACTGGTCGGCGGTGCCGATCGCCGGAGAGCGCTTCGGCGAAGACCTGGAGGAGGTCGACCGATTCGCCGACGCCTTCTCGACGCAGCTTCCACATGTCACGCACGTGCTGCAGGTCGACCGCCGCATGCCGCCGCGCTGGACGATCCGCGGGCGCGAACTGACGGTGGGCAACGGCCTGCGCCGCGCGTGGCTGCTGCCAGCCAGCGTCCACGGGTTCATGATCGCGTCGCTCGAAGACCGCGCGCGATCGGTGCTGACGACGCCCGACCTGGACGTGGCGCTCGTTGAGGGCGTCGACCACCACGCCCTGCTCGGAACGGCCGAGTTCGTGGAGCAGGCGCTCGGCGTGCCGCCGCTGCATGCGATCGCGCGCTTTCGCGAGCACGTCGAAGCGATCGCGGATGCCGATGACGGCGACCCGCCCACGCACCTGCTCGAGGTGGCGACCAGCTTCGGGCGACTGCGCCGACGCTCGCGCTGACGATCAGGCCCCGCCGGCCGCCACCCACGCCACGGTCACGCCGATCACGCCTACGCTGGAGGCGAGCACGCCGAGGCGAACGACGGTGACCTCCAGCCCGTGCAGTCGCGAGATCACGAGCGCATGGAACGCCGTCGGCATCGCAGCGATGAGGAACAGCGCATCGGGCACGTCCACGCCGGCGATGCGCGCGACGCCCCACAGCAGCAGCGGCGCGGCGAGGATGCGAATGGCGATCGCGCCGACGACGTCGGCGACCTCGCGACGGCCGTGCGAGAACCCGCCGAGCGGGAGCGACAGACCCAGCAGCAGGAAGCCCACCGGTCCGACGATCGCGCCGACCGCCGCGCCCAGGGCATTCAGCTCGAGCGGGTCGGGAACGATCGTCAGGCGCAGCACCAGCAGCACCGCCACGCTCCAGATCGGCGGGCTCGCCGCCACGCTGCGCCACACCGACGGCGCCGCGGCAGCGGGCGTCGCATCGGAGGCTGCGGCGTAGCGCTGCGCGATGATCGTCGACACCACGATCGCGGGGATCACGAGGCTCAGCTGGTCGTAGATGATCGCCAGGCGCAGCCCGTCGGCACCGAACGCCAGGTGGGCGAGCGGGAACCCGATGAAGCCCGTGTTGGGAAAGGCGCCGACGAGCCACAGTGCGCCGCGCATCGGGCGCGATCGGGCGGTGACCCGCGCGTAGAGCCCCGCGAGGGCGACGGTGAGCCACCATGCCGTGACGCTGCAGGCGAACAGCCGCACGAGATCGCCGTCGATGTCGACGGAGAGGAACGCGAACGCCGCGGCGATCGGGATGAGCACCACGTAGTTGACGGACCACAGGCGTTCGCGCACGAGCGCGCCGTGGGGGCCGCGCTGCAGGCGCAGGCCGAGCGCGCAGAATGCGGCGAAGAGAAGCAGGTCGAGCAGCACCACGGCATCCTAGGTCGGGCGGAGCGGGCGCGGTTACGGGCGGTGGCGGCGCGGACATGCTCCACCCAGCATGCGTCGGCGTCTGATCCTCATCGTGGCCGCGGTCGCGGTGGTTGCCGCGCTCGCGTCGTTCGGCTGGCTGCGCCATGCCGATCGTGCGTGGGATCGCACGAGCGGCTCCATCACAGGCGCCGACGGCGTGCAGCTGGATTCGACGATCTGGGTCCCGCGCCGCGTGAGCGCCGACGATCCGGCGCCGGCGGTACTCGTCGCGCACGGCCTCGGTGAGGACAAGGACGACGTCACGCAGCTCGCGCGGACGCTCGTCGGCGCCGGCTACGTCGTGCGCACCTGGACCGCCCGCGGTGGCGACGGATCCGACGGTCGGGTGGGGATCGCCGCGCCCGATGGCGAGGTCGCGGACGTGTCTGCGCTCATCGACGAGCTCGCGACGCGAGACGACGTTCGCATGGACTCCGCTGGCGACCCGCGTGTCGCGGTGATCGGCACGTCGCACGGCGGCGGGACCGCGCTGCTGGCAGCAGCCGCCGACCGTCGCATCGATGTCGTGGCGCCGATCTTCGCGTGGTACGACCTCCAGGACGCGCTCGAGCCGGACGGCGTGCTCAAGCTCAGGTGGGCAAGCGAGTTGTTCGCCGCAGGCGCGGGCGACCGTGACCGCGGCGAACCATGCGGCAACCTCGAACAGGACCTGTGCGATGCATGGACCAACTCGGCCCGGATCGATGGCTTCACCGTGGCCGCGCAGGACCTGCTCGCCGAGCGAAGCCCATCCTCGGTGGTGGACCGGATCGACGCCCCGACGCTCATCGTGCAGGGCCAGATGGATTCGCTGTTCGATCTCGGCCAGGCGACTGCGCTCGCGAAGGGCCTCGAGCGAGCGCGCACGCCCGTTCGGGTGGAATGGGTACGCGGCGGACACGACCTGGCGCTGGATCGGCGACGGCGCGACCACGTGCACGAGGCGATCCTGCGCTGGTTCGAGCGGTACCTCAGGCAGCGTGGAGGCGTGGAGGTGGGCCCGCGCTTCTCGGTCGAGCTCGGTGCAGGACGCGGCTACGCACATGCGCCGACGATCCCGCCGAAGCCGACATCACGGCGTCTCGCCCTCCGCGCCGACGACGTGCGGGACGACCAGGGCTTCGTCCGCTTCACCGCACCTGTCGCCGGCCTTCCGGCATCGACCACGACGCTTCCCGGACTGGGCGACGTCACGGCGCTCGACTCCGCGTTCGATCCGCCGCAGGTGCAGCTGGCGCGTTTTCGAGGAGAGACGGTCACGCAGGGGCTCGAAGTGATCGGCTCGCCGCGCGTGCGGCTGCAGTTCACCGGAAGCAGGTCAGAGGCGTTCGCGTTCGTGCGGCTCGTGGACGTCGCCCCCGACGGCAGGCGCGTGATTCCCCGGGGCCTCGTCACCGCCGTATGGCTCCTGGACATGCCGCCTCTCGGTACCGAGCGCGGGCTCCATCGCGAGGTGTCGCTGCCACCGATCGCGTGGCGGCTGGCGCCCGGACACCGGTTCGATGTCGAGGTCGCGAGCACCGACGCCGCGTACCGGGCGAACGACGAGCCGACGACGCTCGCGGTGAAGCCCGTCGGATCGAACGCATTGCGTGTCCCGGAAGTTGCCGAGCCGGAGCGCACCGACGACACGTTCGAGGCGGGCCGCAACTGGCGCGACCTGCTCCTGATCGCCGCGGTGCTCGTCGTTGCCGCACTCGTGATCGCGCTGCTCGCGTCGCGTGCGATCCGACGCCGTGATGCGCGCGTGCAGGAGCCCGGCATGCGGAACCTGCCGCTTCGCGCGCGCGGGCTCGTGAAGCGATTCGGGGATGGGCGCGTCGCCGTCGCGGGCGTGTCCTTCGACGTGGCGCAGGGCGCGGTGGTGGGGCTGGTGGGTCCCAACGGCGCGGGCAAGACGACGGTGCTGCGCATGCTGCTGGGACTGGTCCATCCGAGCGATGGGTTCGCGCACGTGTTCGGACAGCGCATCCGGCCCGGAGTGCCGCATCTCGCGCGCATCGGCGCGCTCGTGGAGGGGCCCGGTCTCGTGCCGCACCTGACCGGGCGCGCACACCTGGAGCGGTACTGGGCCGCGACGGGGCGACCCCGCGGCGATGCGCGAATCGACGAGGCGCTCGCGCTGGTCGACCTCACTGTTGACGCCGACCGCGTGGTGCGGCACTGGTCGCATGGCATGCGGCAGCGGCTCGGGATCGCGCAGGCGCTGCTCGGCGATCCCGACGTGGTGATGCTCGACGAACCGGCGAACGGACTCGACCCGGCACAGATCGCGCAGCTGCGCGAGCTCGTGCGCGGCATCGTCGTCGATGGCCGGCGCAGCGTCCTGTTGTCGAGCCATCTGCTCGGCGAGCTCGAACAGGTCTGCACGCACGTCGTGCTGCTGGCTGAAGGACGCGTGCTGCGCGCCGGCACGCTGGAGGAGGTCGTCGGCGAACACGACGACCTCGAGACGGCGTTCCTCGCGCTCGTGCGCGCCGACCGGGAGCAGACGCATGCGTGACGAACTGCTGCGTCAGCTGACCCGACGCCGCGTGCACGTGCTGCTCGCGGCGATGATCGTCGTGCCGCTCGCGCTCGCCGCGATCTACGCGCTGCGTGGCGCACCCGAACTCACGCAGGGAGCGACTCCACAGCTCGTGCACCTGGCCGCCGACTCCGCACTCGCGTTCACGGTGTTCGTGCTGTACATGTGCGCGCCGCTGCTGCTCGTGGCGGTCGCCGCCGCATTCGCGGGAGATGCGCTTGCGAGCGAATCATCGTGGGGCACGCTGCGCTATCTGCTGGCTGCGCCGATCCCGCGCCGACGACTGCTCGCCCGCAAGCTGGCCGTGGCGCTCACGCTCGCGACGCTCGCCTCCGCGCTGCTCGTCGGCACGTCGCTCGTCGCGGGGCTCGTGATGTTCGGCTGGCATCCGCTCGACACGCCCGTGGGTGGCGAGCTGGCGACGGGCGAGGGCCTGCGCCGGGTCCTGCTCGCGAGCGGCTACGTGCTCGTCACGCTCGTGCCGTTCGCGGCGATCGCACTGCTGTTCGCGACGATCCTCGACAGCCCGCTCGGGTCGGTGGGCGTCGCCACCGGAATCGCGGTGGTGTCGCAGATCCTCGACGTGGTCCCCACGCTGGGCGCGGCGCGCGTCGTGCTGCCGACGCACTATGCGCTCGCGTGGACCGACCTGTTCGTCGACCCGCCGCTGCCCGACGAGCTCGCGGCGGGCACCTTGCAGGCAGCGCTGTTCACGCTCGCGGCGTGCGCGGGGGCGTGGTACCGATTCGCGCGTCGCGACATCGCGAGCTGAGGTTGTCAGCGGTGCTGCGCCGCCAGCCCAACGTGTGGTGCTCATGCGGTCATGAACGTTGTCTTGGTGCCGGCCGCGGGACGAGCTCAGCCGCACGGTCGAGCAGCGCATGATCGAGCAGCTGAAAGCACACGTCGCGGAGTGCATCGAATCGAGCGGGGTCGGCGAGGAACTGCTCGGGTGACTGCACGAAGCCGCGGGGCGTCAGGTCGTCGGTCGTCGTCTCGGCGAGTTCCGTCGTTCGCGCGTGCGTGAACTCGGGATGAAACTGCACTGCGCGTACGTGGTCGCCGAACACGAAGGCCTGCGTCGCGCAGCCCGCTCCCGTGGCTGCGAGAATCGCACCCGGAGGCAGCGTCCACGCATCGCCGTGCCACTGCATCGCGTCGAAGGTGGCCGGCAGCGCGCCGAACACGCGATCTGCGCACCCGTCGGGCGTGATCTCGATGCGCGTCCAGCCGATCTCGCGCACGCCTGCTCGGCTGACGCTGCCACCGAGCACCTCGGCAAGCAGCTGGCTGCCCAGGCAGATGCCCAGCACCTCGGCGCGTTCGAGGGCCACGACGCGCTGCAGCCAGTCGCGCTCGACCGGGATCCACGGATGCTCGTCGGCCTGGTCGGTGTTCATGCCGCCGCCGAGCACCACCAGACGTTCGACGCTCGCGGGGTCGGGCAGCTCGTCGCCAGCGTGCAGGTGCACGACGCGCAGGTCGACGTCGCGGTCGGTCGCCCAGTCGGCGACGGTCAGCGGTCGAACGCGTTCGGCGTGCTGGATGCAGTGGACGACGGGTCGGGACATGACGCGCAGGTTACCGCGTCGATCGTCACCCCATGCGGCGCGCGCCCGCCCACTTGCTCTGGTAGTAGCTGTCGTTGATGCTCGAGATCTTCACGACGTCGCCGGTCTTGGGCGCGTGGATGAACTTCCCGTCGCCGACGTACATGCCGGCGTGGCTGACGTTGCCGCTGCCGTCGGTCCTGAAGAACACCATGTCACCGGGCTGCAGGTTCGCCTTGTCGACGGCGGAGCCCCTGGTCGCCTGGATCGATGCCTTGTGGGGCAGGTCGATGCCGAATTTCTTCGCGACGTACAGCAGCAGGCCCGAGCAGTCGAAGCCCTTCGGGCTCGCGCCGCCGAACACGTAGGGCGTGCCGAGGTACTTCTTCGCCTCGGCGACCATCTGCTCGCCCTTGGAGGAGCCGGCGGGTGGCGCAGTGTCGGCCTTGTCGGCCTTCGCCACCTGCTCAGCCTCGGGCGCGGCGTTCGCGCCGCCGCCGGAGGAGCCCGTGATGTTCGCGGACGTCATGAGGCGATCGAGCATCCCGCCGCCGCTGCTGCTGCTCGGTGCGCCGGCTGAGCCGGACGGCGCTTGTCCGACCTGTGCGGCGCCGGCGGCGGCGCCAGCACCGCCGTGACAGCCGCATCCGGATCCGGGTGACTGGGCGGGCGACTGGCCCGGAAGCTGGTTGGGAGCCTGGCCGGGTCCACCGGCAAGCGTCGATGCGCCGGCGGCCGCGCCGGTGCCGAGCTGCGCCAGCAGTGCGGGCAGCAGCGAGTTGATCTGGGCGACGGCCTGCTGGATGGCAGACACGAGCCCGGACAGGTCGGTCGACGGCAGGGCCGTCGAATTCGGCGACGCGGCGATGGCCACGATTGGTTCCCCCTGGCGAATGCGGCTCGTCGTGCGGCGGCGGTGTTCGGCGGTGCCGATGCGCGACTGCCTCTACCGTGCGGCCGATCGCTCGCGGCGACAAGGGGGATGGGGCGGTAGGCTCGGTGCATGAAGGACACGCGCCAGATGTCGCCCCAGGCCCGGCTCGACCACCTGCTCGAGCTCGGGCAGTTCCGGTGCGCGTGGTGCGGCTATGACCTCACCAAGCCGAACGCCCGCCCGACTCGCGACCACATCGTGCCGAAGATCAAGGGCGGTCCGACGCGACTCGAGAACGAAGTCGCGTCGTGCGGGTCGTGCAACCAGAAGCGCGGGCATACGTCGCCGTCGCAGTACATCGAGTCGAGCCGCGATCAGCGCGGGCTCGAGCCGAACGCCGCGCTCGTGGCCGACCAGCTCGACGCGCTCGACGCCGCCATCCAGCGTGACGGGGGCATGCGCAAGATCCGCGACTACGTCACGCGTGAAGCCAAGCGCACCCGCGACCTCGTGCTCGACTGAGGTGCCAGCGCGCTGCGTGGTCGCCGAGGCTAGCGGTCGCCGAGTCCGAACAGCAGCGCCGCATCAGCCGCGATGCTCACGGCGGTGGTGATCCCGGCGCCGATCGCAGCGCCCGCCAGGCGTGTTCGGCCATCGCCGAACATTCCCGGCATCGTGGCGCCTGCAAGCGCGCCGGCACCGGCAGCGATGCCGAGCGAGACCGGGAGGAGCAGGTTTTCGTCGATCTTCTGATCGAGGAAGGCCGCGGTCAGCGGCAGCGCCAGCGCGGCCGGTATCAGAGCGGTGGCGCCGATCGCGCGCTGCCAGCCAGGTGAGATCTGCATGATGGTGTCCCGTTTCGTTCCGTCACATCGTCCACCCGGCTATCGAAAACGGTTGGGTTCGCGTCCCAACCGGCACGGTCGTGACACGCGCCTGTCACGAACGTGCAGGAAATCAGGGGGTTCCCGATGTGGCCCGCGCCAGTCGCGTACCTTGGTGACACGCGCTTGTCACGAACGTGAGCGAGCGCGCGCCGGAAGCGGCTGGCCCGCAACCTGCACGAGCATGCCGAACAGCACGAGCGTCGCGCCGCCGAGCAGCAGCCATCGAATCTGCAGGTCGCCTGTGAGGGGCAGCGCGGCCTGCGGCACCACGCCGCTCGCGGTGCCGGCCGTGGCAGACGCATCGACGGCGACCGCATCGGCGGCAGGCGCAGCATCGGCCGCTGTCTCCACCACGTCGTCGGTCGCCTCGGCCATCGCCGGCTCATCGCTCGTGGACGCCCTGGATTCGCGCGCCGTGTCGGCCACCGGCACAGTATCGGCGACCGGCGTCGTGTCCACCGGCGTCGGTTCCACGACCTTCGCCTCAGCAGCGCGCGTCGTCGGCTCGCCGCGCTCGTCCGCGCTGGCAAGGCTGACCGACGTACCCACGATGAGCGCGAGCACCCCGACGAATCCCACGAGGCGCAGCGCACCGGCGACACGAGCACGCGTCAGGCGCGGCGAACGTCGAATCCCTGCATCCACCGTGGCCGCGCCCAGCGCAGCACCAGCCGCCGAGCGGGTGCGCTCGAGGCGTCGGTAGCCGTCCATTGCGGACGGCGGCTTCGGGGGGCGAGATCCAGCCATCGACCTTCTGTCGAGGGTTGGGTCGAGCCTGTTTCGGAACCGACCACGTCGTGGCCGCATGCGGCCACCGCTACTCGCCGGCGGCAGGGCGCTGCGCCTTCGGCAGCGACGACACGATCAGGTCATAGGAGTCCTCGACCATCGTCACGACCAGGTCGTCCTCGAGCGAGCCATCCACGATGACCGTGTTCCAGTGCTGCTTGTTCATGTGGTAGCCGGGCAGCACCGCACCCGGGTACTCCTCGCGCAGCTGGCTCGCCAGCAGCGGCTCGCACTTGAGGTTCACCCGCAGCGGGTTCGCGTCGACCGGCGCCAGCGCGAACAGCTTGCCCGCCACGCGGTAGACGATCGTCTCCGGTCCGAACGGGTGATCGAACGACGCTCCCGGAAACGAGAGGCACAGCTCGTGCAGGTCCTCGCCCGTCATCCGTCGGAGCTCCCCTCGAACCCCCCCTGGGGAGTCTCGGCGATGCGACGCTCGGCCTCGGCGCCGTGCACCTCGTCCGCGAGCAGGTGGTGCGACATCGCCGCGTCGAACGCCTCGTAACTGACCGACCACAACGAGCTCGCGGCGATCGTCGTCACCGTCGCCGACCGCGCGCCGCGCACGAGCAGCGCGCTCTCGCCGAAGAACGCGCCCGGTCCGAGCGTCGCGAGCACTTCCCCGTCGCGCTCCACCTCCACACCGCCGTCGACGAGGATGAAGAAGCGATCCGCGGCATCGCCCTGTCGAAAGACGACGACGTTCGGTTCGACCATCGCCAGCTTCGCCGTGCGCGCCACGTGGTCGAACTCCTCGTCGCTCAGGTCCGCGAGCATGCCCAGTCGCGGCGGCACCGCCCGCGGCTGTGGCGACGCGAGCTCCGACGCGGAGTCGCCGGCGTCGGCGGCCTGGAAGAAGTCATCGATGTCATCGTCGGCGATGTGCACCCGGGACGTGTTCCCGGCAACGGCGTGTCGCACGCATCAGGCCGACGCGCCCTCGTAACGCCGAACCGCATGGCGCCACATGAGCCGCGACGCCACCAGCAGCGCAAGCGCCATCGACACGGCCATGAACACCGAGGCGGCGTCGAGCCGACCCGTGAGCGCCTCGGCCGGGACGGTCACCGCAAGCCCGGCCGGAAAGATCGTCGACAGTGCCAGGCGCAGGCCACCCGGGAAGATCCCGATCGGCCAGCGCAGGTGGTCGTACATGTCATCGAGCGCCCAGAGGATGCCCTCGCCCTGCACCGTCCAGAACGTGATGCTCGCGAGCAGCGTCCAGAACGATGCAACGATCACCACCGCGCACGCGAACATCGCGAGCGCTGCGCCGATCGCGCCGGGGATCCCGCCCGCCGCCGCCTCGAGCCCGCCGCGCGACACGCCGAAGCCGATGACGACGATGCCGACCACGAGGTCGAGCGCACGCCACGGATCTGGCGCCTGGCCGACGGCGACCGCCTGCGCATCGACCGGCTTGAGCAGCCGATAGTCGAAGTCGCCCGTACGGATGTCTGCGACGAGCTTGGCCATCGACGAGTGCACGACGCCGTTGACGAACGCGCCGAGCGCGAAGAACACGCCGACGACGACGAGCAGGTCGCTCGCGCTCCAGCCGCCGATCTGGTCGGTGTGTCGGTACACGAGCGCGATGCTCGCCACCGACACGCCGAGCGTGACGATCGTGTTGACCAGGTACGCCCAGAAGTTGGAGCGGTATGCGAGCTCGGTGCTCGCGGCGATGCGCGCGTGCGCTGCCACCACACGTGCCTCGTGCATGCCCTTCACGTGCCCACCGCCTCGTATGCTCGCGTGCCTGCTCGCCACACCGGCTGCACCAGGGTGTACAGCGCGATCGACCATGCACCCAGCACGGCGATCGCGATCCAGATGTCAGCCAGCGGTGCGCGGCCGATCGCGAGCTCGGCCGGGTAGCCGAGCGTCCAGTAGAACGGGAGCGCGCGCGACACCGTCGCCATCGTGTCCGGCAGGACGTCGAGTGGTGCGAACTGGCCGCCCAGCAGGATGATGACGAGGTTGTAGACGCCGCGCACGCCGTCGATGCGCGTCAGCCACATCGCGAGACAGGCGAGCAGGCTGTCCGCCAGCAGCTTCGTCAGGATGGCGAGCGGGACGACGAGCAGCAGCGCGAACCACGCCACCCCTCGTACGTCGATCGTCGCGTCGAACGCCACCATCAGCACCAGTGCGATGGCGGGCATCGCCAGCGCGGACTGGATGCGATGCGCGAGCGCTGCCCCGCTCAGCGCGGCGAGGGGGTGCACGGGACGCAGCAGGTGCGCGGCGAGCAGGCCGCTGCGCACGTTCGTGGCGAACTCGCCCATCGGGGTCGGGGTCACGACGATGGTGCGCAGGCACAGCACCACGAGGAAGTAGCCCGCAAACTCGCCCGGGGTGAAGCCGCCCGTCGATCCGCCACCCGCGTCGGCCACGGCGCTCCACACGCTCAGGTAGACGACCGCCTGCAGGATGCTGACGACCGCCCAGATCAGCGAGCTCACGCGGTACTGCGCAGCCTCGATCAGGTTGACGCGTCCCGATGCGATGCTGCCGCGCACGTTGCGGTGCACTGTGGAGGCGAGTGCGGTCACGAGCCCACCGCCTCGTACGCGCGCGTGCTCGCGCGCCACGCGGGCTGCAGGATCGCGTAGAGCGCGACCGTCCATGCGGCGAGCACGGCGATGCCGATCCACGCGTCGGACATCGGGGCACGTCCGACGAGCAGCTCGGTCGGGTAGCCGAGCGTCCAGTAGAACGGCATCGCGAGCGCGATCGTCCGCAGCCACTCGGGGAGCACGTCGACCGGTGCGAACTGCCCGCCGAGCAGCAGCAGGAGCAGGTAGTACATGCCGCGGATGCCGTCGATGCGCGTCAGCCACATCGAGGCGAGCGACAGCAGTGCATCGGCGAGGAAGCGGGTCGACATCGCGAGCGGGATCACCAGGAGGGCGACGACGACCGCCTCGGCGCGCACGTCGACGGTCGCGTCGAACATGACGAAGAGGATCGCCGCGATCGGCACGACGGTGAGGATGCTCTGGATGCGAAACGCGAAGATCGACGTGCCGATGTAGGCGATCGGGTGGAGCGGGCGCAGCAGCAGGCCGGACATCTTGCCCGAGCGCACGTAGCCGCTCAGCTCGTACGGGATCCACGTGTAGGTGATGTCGCGCACGACGAGCAGGACGAGGAAGTAGCCGGCGAACTCCGCGGCGCTGTAGCCGCCGGTCGAGCCGCCGCTGGCAGCAGCGACCGCCTGCCACACGGCGAGGTACACGACGACCTGCAGGATGCTGGCAAGCGACCACATCGCCATGTTCGCGCGGTACTGCGCGGCGATGAGCAGGTCGACGCGCATCGCGGCGAGCGATCCGCGCACGGTCCGGCGAACCGTGCCCGACCGGGTGCTCACGACGATGCTCCGACCGCCTCGTCCCGCGCGGGTGCCTCGGATTCGAACACGCGCTCCATCACGCGTTCGATCGGCTCGTCCTCGACGGTGAAGTCGAGCACGCCGGGCAGGTCGAGCAGTTCGCCGAGGCGCTCGCGAAGCTCGGAGCGCTGCACCTCGACGACGCGCTCCTGCTCGTCGGAGACGGCGGGATCAAAGTGGAGCGTCACGAGCTTTCGGTCGCTCGTGCGCGTGGCGAGCTCCTTGAGTGCGCCGTCGAACTGGAGACGGCCGTGGTGGATGACGAGCACGCGTTCGGCGAGCGCCTCGATGTCTGCCATGTAGTGGCTCGTGAGCAGCACGGTCGCACCGGAGCGCGCGGCGTACGTCGACACGAACTCGCGCACGCGTCGCTGCGCCTGCACGTCGAGTCCGAGCGTCGGTTCGTCCAGGAACAGCACCTCGGGGCGGTGGATGAGCGCGGCGGCGAGCTCGCACTTCATGCGCTCGCCGAGTGACAGCTGACGCACCGGCTTGTCGAGCACGGGCTCGAGCGCGAGCAGTTCCACGAGCTCGTCGAGCTGCTCGCGATAGGCGCTGCGTTCGACCTGGTAGACGACGCGGAGCATGTCGAACGAGTCCGCGGGCGGGATGTCCCACGCGAGCTGCTGGCGCTGGCCCATCACGAGCGAAATGCGTCGCAGCAGGTCGTGATCGCGGCGCGCCGGATCGGTGTCGAGCACGCGCACCGATCCACCGGTCGGGTGCAGCAGGCCGCTCAGCAGTTTCAGGGTCGTCGTCTTGCCCGCGCCGTTCGGCCCGAGGAAGCCGACGACCTCGCCGCGCTCGATCGTGAACGACACGTCCTCGACCGCGCGCACGGCACGGGTCTTCCTGCGGACGACCGATCGCAGCGATGCCGCGAGGCCCGGTTCGCGGACCGGGACGTGGAACGTGCGCGACGCATGGTCGGCGCGGATCGCAATGTCGGAGGTGGCAGTCATCGACCGCCAAGCGTAGCCGATCAGACGACGTGCTGGCGTCGAATGCAGTCTGTCCGGCTCGCTCGGGGCAGCATCAGGCCCGAACGCGCAGACGCCGATGGGTACGGACCATGGCCACCGGTCCCGTCACCCGCACAGCCGCCGTCTCGCAGCCCTCTGCTGCGGACCTGGCGAGCGTGCGCGTGCAGATGACGGTGCGCGGCAAGCGACAGTCGCTCGGCACCGCACTGGAGGCACTGCGCGACACGCGCCTCACCGCAGCCGAGCGCCACGCGATCATGGCGCTCGTGCACGCGGTCAAGCTGCTGCGCGAGCGCGCCGGCCTCAACGGCATCGACGACGCGGGTGCCGGCGTGCAGCTGCTGCTGCGCGACGCCGACGCGAACGAGCGCGGGCCCTGGGCGACGATCGGCCAGGTCGCCGTCGGCGCGAAGAACGGACTTGCCACGCGCCGCGGGAGCGCAGCACGCCCCGACGTGCTGCTCACCGTCGACGCCGCCGTGCACGAGCTCGCGCACGTCGTGCAGTTCGGTCGCATGTCGAAGGCGGCCAAGCCGCACCCGGCGCTGCTCGAAGGCATCGCCGATGCTGCAGCGATCCTCGCGACCGGCGACGACACGCTCGGCGAGGAATTCTTCTACGTCGATCCGAGCGGTCGCCATCGCGGCTCGATCCGCGAGCTCGGCGCGCGCACCACGAGCGGGCCCGCGCTTGGCAAGGTCGTCACGAATTACCACGACGCGCTTCGACCCGGCACCGGCGAGCACACCGGCGGTGGCGTCGTCTCCAGAGCGTTCATGCTCGTGCGCGACCGCCTCGGCCGCGACCGCGCCGAGCAGCTGCTGTGGGCCGTGATCCGTGACACGCAGGCGTGGGCGAAGGGCGGCTCCTGGAAGGAGCTCGCGCTCGCGCTGCGTCGCCAGGCCGCCACGGTCTGGGCCGGCGATGCCGCTGCAGTCGCCGCGGTCGACGCCGCACTCGCCGCAACCGGTCTTGATGCCGCCGCGCGCTGACGTCACGTCGGCGCCCTGATGACACGTGGGGGGCGTCGGGTGATTGATCCGAACGTAACCCGTCGTAAGTGCCGATTGCGTTCGGAGCGATCTGATTCGCGGCGTCTCGGGTGATTGATCCGAACGTAACCCGTCGTATGTGCCGATTGCGTTCGGAGCGATGCGACGCGCGCTGCGTGACAGGTCGTCAGCGCCCGGCGGTCGCCAGGCGCACGCCGAAGCCGACGAGCGCGGCACCGGCCGAGCCTTCGATCCAACGGCGCGTGCGCGGGTTGCGATGGATGGCGGCGCCTGCGCGGGCGACGAGCGCGGCGTACAGCGTGAGCCAGATCATGCCGACGAGCACCTGGACGATCGCGAGGCCGAGCGCCACCGGCACGAACCGATCGCCGGCGGGCGCAAACTGCGGCAGGAACGCGATGTAGAAGAGGGCGATCTTGACGTTGAGCAGGTTGGTCAGGAAGCCGCCCACGAACATCGATCGCGCGGATCCCGCAGCAGCGCGAGAGCTTGCCGCATCGATCCCCACCTCATCCGCCATGGGCGCATGCGCGCCGCGCCACGCGCCGATGATCGCGCCGATGCCCATCCAGGCAAGCCACGCCGCACCGAGCAGCTTGACCGTCGTGAACGCGACGTCGGAATCGCGCAGCACCACCGACAGGCCCGCGACGCAGAGCGTGATGTGGACCGCGAAGCCGCCGATGATCCCCCCCATCGTCGGCCACAGCGCACGGAAGCCGCCAGAGAGTACGTTGCGCATCACGAGCGCCATGTCCGCGCCGGGTGTGATCGCGAGGATCACGACGATACCCAGAAATGTGACGACTTCTACGGTCATGGGCGCATGGTAGCCGGTTGCGTGGGTACCCATCTCGAAAGCGAGGGGGGCCGTCGTGCGTCGATTACTGGTCATCGGAGGTGGAATCGCAGGTGTCGAGAGCGCACTGACGCTCGCCCGCGGCCTGCCGGAGGACCGCGTCACCCTGCTGACGCACTCCGAACTGCTGCGCATCATGCCCGACCTCGTGTACGTGCCGACGGGCGTCGCTGCGCATCGCATGGAAGTTCCCGTGCGCGAGCTGCTCGCGGCCGAACCGATCGACGTCGTGCTCGGCGAGGTCGAATCGATCGACCTCGACGAACGCCTCGCCCATGCCGATACCGGTGAACACGAGTTCGACGTGGTGATCGTCGCGCCCGGCGCTGCCCCGCTGCCGTCGAGCGGGCTGCAGCTGCAGACTCTCGAGCAGGCCGAGGTCGTGCGCGATCGACTCGACGAAGTCTTCGCCGGCGCGACCGCGGAGGACCAGCGCGCGAGCATCCTCGTGCGAACCTGCGCCGATGATGCCTGGGGACCCCCCGCATACGAGTTCGCCGCGCTGCTCGCGTCGCGCCGCCGGATGCTCGACGTCGAACAGCTCGTCTCGGTGACGCTCGTCACGGCCGAGATGCAGCCGTTCCAGTGGTTCGAGCCGCACGTCGCCGACATCGTCGTCGACACGCTCGCATCGCTCGGCGTCGAGCTTGCGACCGGAGTCCCCGAGCCGCGGTTCGACGATCTCATCGGCGACGTCGTCATCGACTTCGGCCGTCTGGAAGCGCGACACGTTCCCGGGCTTCCGGGTCGTGACGAGCGCGGGTGGTATGCCACCGACGCCGACGGCCGGGTGCACCCCGCAGCGTTCGTGATCGGCGACGCCGCCTGCCACGGCTTCAAGTCCGCGTTCGCCGTCGCCTGGCAGGCACGTCGAATGCTGGAAGCGCTCGGCGGATCACTCGAGGCACTCGGATCGGAGGTGGGCGGCGTGCCGATCGATGCCATCGAACACCACGTCGACCTGGGCACGCGCACGCTGCGCATCCGCCTGCCCGTCGCCGCGAAGCTCCATGATCCGTGGCTCGGTCACGACGCCACCGCGCGGCTCGACGACGCGCCACCGGATCGTCTCGCGGGTCTGCTCGTGGGCACCGAACTCACTCGTGCCGGCGGTCGAAGCGCGGCGCACGCGCACCGCGCACTCGTCACTCGACCGGGAGCGACGCCCCGGCCGGGAGGCCGATCGAAGCTCGCATCGCACCCGTCGCCGTGACGGTTGCACCCGACGCGGGCGATGCCACGTGGCACGCTACCGACATGCGGTACGTGTCGGTCGCAGGGGCGGAGAACGATCGCTCGATCGTGACCTTCTCGCGAGCGCCACGCGACTTGAGCAGCACCGTCTCGTACGGGGTGCCGAGCGACCACGCGGCGTTGCCGGCGCGTGAGTAGCGAATGCCGCACACGACCTGGGCGACACCGCGCTTCGGAAGCTTCACCGCGCGCACGGTCGCCGTGGCTCGCATGCGCAGCGCGTCTCCCTCGCGGGCCTTGATGCTCGTCGATTCGAGCTTGGAGGAGCCGAGGTCCGGAACGGACCCGCCGGGAATCACCGCGAGCGCTTTCTGCACGGTGCGGGTCGGCTTCGCCGAACGCGTTCCGCCGACGCCCGCCACCTGCGCGAGGAGTGCGACGACGCCCATCATGAGTACGAGAACGAGTGCCTGTCGTCGGTGCGCGCGCATCATGGAGCCACCAGGGTTCGAGCGAAAAGGACGTTGGATTCGCGGCCGGCCGCGTCACGCACCTGTGCGTAGACGACCTTGTACGTGTTCCCCGCCGTGAGCGTGTGCGGAACCTCGGGAGCGAATGCCTTCCATGCGCCCCAGTTGCCGTCTTCGTTCGCCAGGCGCACCTGCGTCACGCCGACGTCGTCGGTCGCGGTGAGCTGGACGGTCACTGCAGCGGTGGGGGTGGTCTCCGGCAGCACGACGGCCGTCAGCGCGGGGTCGGCAGCATCGGCTGCGGCGCCGGGGGGCTGTGCGACGGCGACGTACGACGTTCGCGACGTGAGCACGAGCGATTCGTTGCCCGCCGCGTCGCGCACCTGGGCGTAGACGAGCTTGCCGCCGAAACCGGCCGACAGCGTCCACTGCTTGGTGGTCGCCCAGGCCTGCCAACCAGTCCAGTTGCCGTCCTCGTTCGCGAAGCGCACCTGCGAGAGGCCGACCGCGTCGGTCGCGACGAGCGTGGCGGTGATGGCCTGCGTCGTCGTCTCGGCCGGGAGCGTGAACGTCTCGAGGACCGGCGCCACGGTGTCGGGCGCGCCGCCGCCACCTCCGCCGCCACCCGGAGGCGGTGCATCGAGTGCGTACTGCGTGCGGGCGCTCAGCACACCGGATTCGCGGCCGGCGCCATCGCGCACCTGGGCGTACACGAGCTTCATGCCGACGTTCGGCGACAGCAGCCAGTCGCTCGTCGCTGCGAACGCCTGCCACGCGCCCCAGTTGCCGTCCTCGTTCGCGAAGCGCACGTGACGCACGGCGGTGTCGTCGGTCGCCTCGATCGCGACCTGGATCTGCTGGGTGGCCGTCAGTGCCGGAATCGTGATCGCGGTCAGGACCGGATCTGCCTGGTCGCCGACCGGCGGTGGCGGCTCGTCCGGATCGACGGCTTCGACGTAGCCGATCGTTCGGTACACGGCCGCGGATTCATTGCCGGCGATGTCACGCACGCGAACGTAGACGCCCTTCACGCCGAAGCCGGCGCTCAGCTCGAACGCGACGGGCGTGGCAAAGGGCTGCCACGGCCCCCACATGCCGTCTTCGGTCGCGAGCTGCATCTCGGTGACGGCGCGGTCGTCAGTGGCCGTGATGCCGACCTGGACGGTCTGGGTGGTGGTCGTCGCAGGCAGCGTGACGTTCGTGAGCGTCGGAGCGATCAGGTCGGGCGTCGGCAGCGGCTCGAGCGCGGGGAGCGGCAGGGTCGGCAGCTTGATCGTCCTGGGCGTGAACACGCGGTTCCACTGGTAGGCGCGAAGGCGTCCGGCCCAGTCGCTGGCGATGTAATGGTTTCGCGGTGCCTCGGCAGCAGGCCACGTGGCGACGGTCCTGACGAACGCGTCGTTTGCCGGGTCCGGTCCGGTCTTGAACTGCTGGATCTTGCCGCAGGTCGTGCTCGTCACGTACAGGTTGTCCCAGTAGTCGAGCGTCAGCGAATAGCCGCTGTGGACGGCGCCGGGGTCGGGGCAGTCCGCGAACGGCTTGCCGTTGTAGGGCCCCGTGCGGCTGACGATGCGCGTGAAGCGATACGTGCCGCCGGCGGTGAAGTCGTACCGCGTGACGCGCGATGCGTCGTAGCCTGCGGTCCCGTAGTGGCAGTTGGTTCCGCAGTTCTCGCCCACGAACACGCGCCGACCATCCCGGGAGACGGCCATGTCCTGGTTGGTGATCCAGTTGCCGGGCTCCTTGCCCCAGTCGCCGAACGCGGTCAGGAACGTCCCGTCCGCCTTGAACTTGGCGATCGAGCGCTGTGACTCGGTCGTCAGCGCGCCGTTGGAGACGTAGACGTCGCCGCGACCGTCGGTTGCGATCACGTGCCCCATGGGCGTCCACTCCACGTTCCAGACGGAGAGCTTCTGCAGGCGCCACGCTGCATCGAGCACGTAGGTGCCCGTGTCGGTCCGGTTGAGTCGGCGTGGTGTCGCCGCGCCCTGCGTGACGTACAGGTACCTGCCGTCCGGGGAGGGGGCCACGTCGCGAGGCTGCGCGACGCCGGTCGGCAGCGTGATGTCGGTGAGCTTGACGCCGTGCTTGTCCCAACGAACGATCTTGGCGCCGCACGTGGCATAGAACACGCCGGTATCGTCGGTCGAGCCCATGTTGCCGCAATTGGTCGGGTCTGCGGCGACCGACGTGTACGTGGCGTCGACGACCAGCGCAGCGCCCGCACTCGCGGCGAGGGCAAGCTGCACCGCCAGGACGGTCGTGAGCGCAGCAAGACGCATGCAGGCGGTGCGGACGGATCGGTGCATGACGTCGCTATCGGTCCGAGCTGCGCGAAACTGAATCGAAGACCGAGCATGCTGCACCTTTTACAGCGCCATCTCGACATTTCCGGGTTGTGCGCCAGCGTGAGGCCGGTAGGGTTTCCCCATGAAGCCCGACACGCTCCTCACACCCGAAGGCCTCGAAGCGCTCCGCGCGGAGCTCGAAGAGCTCACCGCAAAGCGCCCGGCGATGGCGGCCAAGATCAAGTCTGCGCGCGAGCTCGGCGACCTCAAGGAGAACGCCGAATATCACGCTGCCAAGGACGAACAGGGATTCCTCGAGACCCGTATCCAGGTGATCGAGGGCCAGATCCGCACCGCCAAGGTCGTCGAGGCCAGCTCGAGCGGTCGCGCGACCCTCGGCTCGAAGGTGCTCGTGAAGGACCTCGACCTGGGCGAGCAGGAGACGTGGACGATCACCGGCGTGTCCGAGGCCGACCCCATGGAGAACAAGGTGTCCTACGAGTCGCCGATCGGGTCCGCGCTGATGGATGCCGCACCCGGTGACAAGGTCGAGGTGCAGCTGCCTCGCGGCACGATGCATCTCGAGATCGTCAGCATCAGCTGACGATCGTCAGCTGCGGGTGGTGAGCACCCGCGACGAGCGCCACGCGCTCGCATTGCCGGCGGCGTCACGCGTTCGAACCCGAACGATCACGCGATCGCCTGGCAGCAGGTCCTCGACGAGGATCGAGCGCGCGAAGCGGCCGGTCATGCCGGTCGTGACGAACCAGCCCTGTCCGAGCACGCGGTGCTGCACCTGGTAGCTCGCGACCCCCGACTGGGCATCGCGCCCCGCGCCCCAGCGCACGACGAGTGCGTTGAATCCTCGACGCGCGAGCGTCACCGACGACGGCGCGAATGGCCGCGCCGCATCCGCATTCGGGCCGGCCTTCACGGTCGCGCTCGGGCCGTTGGATCCGGTCACGTCGAGCGGCCGCACGTTCCAGGTGTACGCATTCGTCCGGCGCGACGGTTCGACGGTGGCGCGGAACGTGGACGCCGTGGTGATGCCCGCGAGCTCCTCGGCGATGTCGCCGTCGGCGAGCACGCGCCGCCAGATGGCGTACCGCTCGGGTCGCGTGCCGATCGTGGGCGCGTCCCAGACCAGTCGCACATGACGATAGTCGCCGCCGCGGCGTCGCAGGTTGGACACGCCGAGCGTGCCGCCGGGCCCCGCGATCGCCGGGGCGCCATCGGTGGCACCAGGTACCGCGTCGATCCAGCCGCGAAGCGCGTCGATGCGCGAATACGCGCCGAACGTGCGCTGCGCGCAGCCTTCGCCCCAGGACGTGATGCCTGCGAGCCGCCGAGTGCCGTCGCCGGCATCCACGACGAGCGGGCCGCCGCTGTCGCCCTGACACGCATCGCGGCCGAGCGACGTCGCCGTGGCGGCGAGCAGGCCGCCGCACAGGTTCGTGGCGCGTTCGAACGCGACTCCATATCCGCCGCCGACCGTCGACGCGCACGAGGAGTCCGGATGCAGGGGAATCGTCGCTTCGCGCAGGTCCGACGGGAATCGCGAGTCGCCGTCGCCCCCTTCGCGAGGATCAGTGTTGCCCCATCCGGCGATGAACGCGTTCACCCCGCCCGCGCCGCCGCCCCACAGCGGCGCGTCACCTGGCTGCACGAGCTGGATCGGTGCCGCGCCGACGATCGGCTCGGCGAGTCGCAGAACCGCGACGTCGTTGCGGAATCCGTCGCCAGCGTTCTTCGCGAAGTCGGGGTGGATGAAGACCTCGGTGACGCGTCGCGCCGCGGTCGTTCCCGTTCCGAAACTCGTGCGATCGAGCGTTCGCGTGGTGGCGGCGGCATTGACGACCCTCGGAGCATCGTTGGCGCCCTCGTCGATCGTCACGCAGTGGGCTGCGGTCAGCACGTGCTGGTCGTCGACGAGCGATCCCCCGCAGAATTGGCCGTCGTACTGTGAGCGCGAGCGGGTCGAGACGATCGCGACCAGGAACGGCCAGCGCGCCTGGAACTCGGCGTCGGTCATCGCCGACCCGTTCACGATCTCGGCAACGTCCGGCTCGTACGACGCCGCGTGACTCGTCGACGAGGCCGCGACCGTGACTGCAGCGAGCATGACGGCGAGCGACGCGCGACGAAGATGGCTGGACATGCGGTGGCTCCCGGGCGAGGCGCACCGAACCGATCGCGCGCGCCATTCGTTCCTCGACTATAGCGACCGCGACCGCCGGTCAGTCGATCCGAGCGGTCGACCATTCGGAACCATCGACGAGTCGGCTGGGATCGATGCGCTCGTCCGTGCGCGGCACACGCGCACGCGTGAAGACCGACACCAGATCCGCCGCACCGGTCACGTCGTCGCTCGGCGTGATGCCGATCGACGTGGCGAGCGTCGCGAGCACCGCAGAAGGTGCAATGCCGCGAGCTGCGAGCTCCGTGAGGCTCGCGGCGCCGTGCCGCTTGGCGAGACGCGCACCGTCTGGTCCGAGCACGAGCCCGACGTGCGCGAAGCGTGGCACGTGCAGGTCGAGCTGCTCGGCGATCCAGATCTGTCGTGGCGTCGTCGGTGCGAGGTCCGCGCCGCGCACCACCTCGTCGATCCCGAGGTCGGATTCATCGACCGGGCTCGCGAGGTTGTAGGCGGCGACACCGTCGCGACGCCGCACCACGAAGTCGTCGACGATCGCGTCGACGCGGCCGAGCAGCTCGTCGTCGAACCCGACACGTGTCGCGTCGGCGCGCACCCGCACGCAGTGTGGATCGCCCACCGCGACGCGCGCGGCGGCAGCGTTCGAGGACAACGACGCGCACGTGCCTGGATACGGGGCCTCGACCCCCGGCCCATGCGGGGCAGTCGCGGCGGCGAGCACCTCGGCGCGCGTGCAGAAGCACGGATAGGTGCGGCCGGCGGCGTCGAGCAGTTCCAGGGCGTCGTCGTAGCGTGCGAGCCGATCGGACTGGCGGACGATCTCGCCGTCCCAGTCAATGCCAAGTGCTCGCAGGTCGTCGAGCTGCTCCCGCTCGTGCTCCGGTCGCGATCGGTCCGGGTCGAGGTCGTCGACGCGCAGCAGGAACCGTCCGCCGGCCGCGCGCGCGAACAGCCACGCAACGAGCGCGGTGCGCAGGTTGCCCAGGTGCAGCGGCCCGGTGGGGCTCGGCGCGAATCGTCCGTCATGTCCGGTTGCCATATCGACGTATCCTGCCAGCCGCGAACCGGGGGACGATGCGGCCACGAACTGGCCGCAACAGTGCAACATCCCTGCACCTGGAGCCGAGGAACTGGAGAATGAGCATTTCCTGGTCCTCAGTCTCTGCCGGCGCGATGACGGCTGCCGTCTCGCTCGGCTCGACCCTGCAGCAGGTGGGGGCGTCGGCGACCGCCGCCGCGCAGACGGTGACTGCCGGTGGCCTGCAGGCGATGAGCCAGGGCGCGGCGACCGCCGCCAACCAGGCGACCGTCGCCGCCACCACGGCAGCGACGAACGCCGCTGCGACGCTGCCACAGGCCGTCAATACCGCCGCGGTGACCACCGCGCGGCTCGGATCCGACCTGTCGCTCATGGAGAAGCCGGCGAAGGCGATGGCGACGGCCATTCCCAAGAGTTCACTGCTGATGCGCACGGCAGGTTTCCTGTCGAAGGCGCTGCCGATCGTCACGATCGGGGCGAGTGCACTCTCGGGCGCGCGCATCGTCAACGACGGGGGCGCGCAGGCGCTCATCACCACCAAGGACGGTCGCGGTGCCGTGCTCGGCGCAGTCGGTGGAGCGCTCCTGCTCGTGCCGCATCCCGCCACGCAGCTGGCAGCGGCCGGCGTGCTCGGCGCCGTCGCGGTGAACCAGTTCGGCGGCATGCATCGACTCGACAAGCTCGACCTCGACGCGGCACGCTCGCCGGCGTCGCCATCGAATCCGGGGCCCGCGCACCAGCAGCTCGCACCGGCACCGCCCCTGCCGTAGCCGAATCAGCGCAGGCCGTCGAACGCCTCGTCGATCGCCAGCGCGTCCATGCCGTCGGTCGCCTGCCACGGGCGCGCCGTGCGACGCGAGGCGAACGCGGGCGTGGGTGCCGGCGCGAACCCGCGGCGCACCGTGCCGCGCCCAACGCTGATCGGCCGACCGATCGCGCCCGCGCGAGCGCCGCGCGACCGACGCGAGCGGACGGAACTCGTATCGGGAGCCGCGTCGGGGACCGCTACGTTCGCGCGTGCCTCGGCCGCGAGCAGCAGGACGACGGCGACGATCACGGCGCTCCCGGCCACGACCGTTCGCCCGTCGAGCTGCTCGCCGAGTACCGCGACGCCAAGCCCGACGGCGACGAGCGGATTCACGAATGCGTGGGTCGACGCAGTGCCGGCGCTCACGTTGTCGAGCAGCCAGCCGTAGGCGAGGAAGCCGCCGATCGACGCTGCCAGGACCAGATAGGTCCAGCCACCGAACGCCAGCGAGGTGATCGCGCGGATGTCGAAGCGTGCGCCTTCGCCGGTCGCGAGCGCGACCAGCCCGAGCTGGACGCCGCCGCTCAGCATCTGCATGCCGACGCCGAGCAGCAGTCCACCAGCCTTCTCGGCCCGCGGCGCGAACAGCGACGCGGCGGCCCAGGCGGCATTCGCGAACACGAGCACGAGCATCGCGCCTGCATCGAGCCCGGAAGCGCCGCCGGGAGCGACGAGCACGCCGACACCTGCGACACCCACGGCGACGCCGGCGAGGGCGATCGAGTTGCGCGACGCGCCGCGCGTCACCACCAGCTGCAGCAGGACGATCCAGAGGGGTGCAGTGGCGACGAGCAGCGCGGCGATGCCAGTGGGGAGCTTCGTCGCGGCCCAGCCGGTCGCGCCCATCCCGATCACGATGAAGCCAAGCCCCACGATCGACGCGTCACGCCACGCGCGCCGGGACGGCAACGGCTGACCCGAGCGCCGCGCCAGCAGCAGTCCGATCCCGGTCGCCACTGCGCCCGCGACCAGGAATCGCGTGGCCATGAGCAGCAGCGGCGGAAACGACTCGAGGGCGTAGATGATCGCGACGAACGACGAGCCCCAGACGAGCCAGGTGACGAGCAGCGTGGAGACGAGAAGGGTGCTTCGGGATGCGAGGACGGATGCCATGCCTGACACGGTAGGCGGCATCCGCTCCTGCACCTATGGACGATCGAACGTATGTAAACCTATTCGCTTTCGAATCGAAAGCATTTTGCAGGAAATCGCCTTCGATCCGGACATACGCCGGAAAAAGTCGCCCAAAAACGCGGTGAAACTTGGGAAATTCCTCGTACCGCGCTACCGTGTGGGAATGACTGCCGCTCCCGTTTCCAGCCTCGCCCCCGCTCCGATCAATCTCGATCCGACCGATCGGGAAATCATTCGTGAATTGGAGCGTGACGCTCGAATCCCGTGGGCACAGCTCGGGCGACGTGTCGCGCTCACGGCTCCGGCGGTCCGCGAACGCGTGCGACGCATGCAGCGAGCGGGCGTCATCACCGGCTACGGTGCCTGGATCGACCCCGCCACGCTTGGGCGAGGCATCGGAGCGTTCATCCGAGTCACCACCTCCTCGCAGCCGCGACACGAACGTCTCATCGAGTTCGTTGCCGAACGGGGCGAGGTGGTCGAGTGCCATTCACTCACGGGCGACGACAGCGTGATCATGCGTGTGCAGGTCGGTGACATGGCCGAGCTCGAGCGGCTCACGACGTCGCTCTCACACTTCGGTCGAACGACGACGTCGATGATCCTGACGTCGCCGATACCATGGCGGAACGTGATGTCGCGCTAGCGGGCGCCTGCTCGACGGCGGCGGATCCCACGGCTCCAGCGGCGCGAGATCGTCGTCCCCAGCATCGCCTTCCTTGTCGTCCGGATCATTCGGGCTCGACGCCTCGAAACCACCGAGCAGCCGCATCACGCCCACGACCCCGACGACGAGCACCCCGACGTCGGCGATCGTGATCGCAAGCAGCGCCCTTCCCGGCGTGGGTGGCAGGCGAAGCGACCAGAGCCAGATCCAGGCGACGATCGCAACCGCCAGCGGCGCGATCGCCCAGCGGACGTCGCGCCCGCGGACGAGTCGTTCCGCGGCACCTGCGATCGCGACGCTGCAGGTCGTCGTTGCCAGGACCGTTTCCATCCCTGCATCCTGCCATCGCTGTGCGCCATTGCACGCAGGCGAGCGCGCAACGCGCGCGGGAACGTCGGTAGGATGCAGCTTGCTGCAGGTTTGATGAACGGTCTGTGGCGCCGACGCTCATGACCCTGCCCGCCGCCACCCCTGCATCCTCCGACGCGCCCGCGCTGACGCCGCAGCAGTGGAATGAAGTCGCTGCGCCGCCCGCCGAGCTGTCGGAGCGCTGCGCACAGCTCATGCCGCATGCCGGCGTGCTCGACGTGGTGGAACTCGAACGCCTTGCGCTGGACATCGTCGATGACCCGCAGCTGTGGCAGCCGCTCGTGATCGAGGACGCGCATCGTCGCCGCTATCGCCTGCTGTACGAGGATGGACGCGTCGACGTGTGGGTGCTCAGCTGGATGGGTGGGCAAGGCACGGGCTTCCACGATCACGACCTGTCGGCCGTCGGGCTTGCGTGTGCGCAGGGTGAGGTCGTCGAGCGGCAGATGCTGCTCCCCAACGGCGCGACGAGCGTGCACATGACGTCGGGCGTCGGGCGGCAGGGACCGCCCGGCTACATCCACTCCGTCGCGCACCTCGAGGGTCATCCGGCCGTGACGATCCATGCGTATTCGCCGCCGCTCGTGCGGGTGGGGCAGTACCGCGTCGACGACGAGGGCGTGCTGCGGCGATCGATCGAACACGGTCGCCAGGAGCTGCTCGACAACACCATCGCGGCGATCGATCCCGACCGCGCATGACGCCGCGCCGCATCGCAGGTCCAGTGGCGTTCACGATCGTCGTGCTGACCCTGCTCGGGTTCCTCGTGCACGCCACGTTCAACCCCGACCTGCCGCAATTCGACGGCAAGGCGATGGCTGCGCGCCTGCTGCTCTTTCCGCTCGCTGCCGCGGTCGTGCCCGCCGGCTGGTGGATCGTGCGGCGACGGCGCGGGCCGGGCGTCGCGTTCCCCTGGGCGGCCGCGACTCTGCTCGTGCTGCCGTTCGTCATTGACCTGATCGGTAACGCGTTCACGCTCTACATCGACATCGAGCGCTTCGATGACGCCGTCCACACGATCAACCCGGTGCTCGGAGTCGCCGGGATTGCACTGCTGCTCGACCACACGAGTGCCCCCCGCTGGGCGGTCTGGACGATGGCGTTCGGACTCGGATGCGCCGCGCACATCTGCTTCGAGATCATCGAGTACCTGCTGCTGGTCGGCATCGGCGCGGTCGAACTGGGACTGACACTGAAAGACACGCTCAGCGACCTCGCCGCCGGACTCATCGGCGCGGCGATCGGGGCATTCGCGCCGTGGATCGGCGGCTCGGGCGGCGCGCGCCGCGTGCGCGGGTCCTGACACGCGAGGTTCAGTCCACGCATGTCGCGGGCATCGCGGATGCATGACCCAGACCAAGTACCTGCCCGACCTGTCCCATCGCACCCCGACGCCACGCTGGCTTCCGACCGACCTGCCGGCACGGCTCGACGCCGACTGGATCCGCGCGCGCTACGAGGAGATCCTCGCCGCGTGTGACACCGCCGGCGACGATGCGGACGCCTGGATCGACATCGTGCTGCGCACGTCCGAGCTGGAATCGCTCATCGGCTCGCACGGCTCACGCGTGCGCATCTCGTACCGCCAGGCCACCGACGATCCGGACATCACCACGGAGCTCGAGCGCTGGAACCGCGAGGTCTCGCCGACGATCACCGACAGCTCCGTCGAGGTCGCACGCAAGGTCGTCGCCTCCCCGTGCGCCGACGCGCTCGACGCGAAGTTCGGCCCGAACTTCCTCAAGCTCGCCGAAGCGGCGTGCCGCGCACATGCACCCGTGAACACCGCCCTGCGCACCGAGCTGAGCGACGTGACGATGCGCCACACGCGCGTGTTCGGCAAGGGCACGATCCAGTGGCGCGGCGAGACGCACCCGTTCAGCTTCGCGCGCAAGGCCGCGCTCGACACCGACCGCGACGAGCGCCACAAGGCGTGGCACAGCAAGGTCGACTACGTGCGCGAGCATGAGGGCGAGCTCCAGCAGATCTTCGACGAGGCGCTCGCGCTGCGCTCGAAGATGGCGGAGAACCTGGGACAGCCCAGCTACGTCGACCTGCGGTATCTGGAGATGAGCCGCTTCGACTGGACGCCCGAAGATGCCGCCAAGGTGCGCGGCGCGATCGAGCGGCACGTCGTTCCGGTGGCAACGGAGCTGCAGCTCGCACAGGCGCGCGCGCTCGGCACCGAGAAGCTGCACCCGGCAGACGAGGCGATCATGCCGCTGCCCGCCCCGGAAGTGATCGTCGACGTGGACGGCCAGATCGCTGCTGCGACGACCGTCTTCGAATCGATGGGGCCGGCGTTCGGTGATCCGTGGAAGCTGCTCGTCGACGAGGGGCTCATCGACCTGCCCGCGCGCGTAGGCAAGGGCACCGGTGCGTTCTGCGGCGGCTTCCCGTTCGAGAAGGTGCCGTTCATCTTCTGCAACTCGGTGGGGGCGCACGACGACGTGAAGACGCTCGTGCACGAGTTCGGGCATGCACTGCAGGGGTGGCGCAGCCGGGAGATCGAGCCCGTCGACCTGCAGCATCCGACGATGGAGGCGTGCGAGATCCACTCGATGACGCTGGAGCTGCTGTCGCTGCCGTACCTCGGCCCGTTCTTCGGCGACGACGGGCTCGACCACTTCAAGGTGGAGCACCTGCGCTCGACGCTGGATGTGGTGCCGTACATGGCGGCGATCGACGAGTTTCAGCACCGCGTGTACCAGGAGGGGCTGGATTCGGACGGCCGCGCAGCGGCGTGGCGCGAGGCGGGCGAGCGGTTCCAGCCGGCGATCGACTGGGCCGCGGACGAGTGGTACGGCGGCGCGCGCTGGATGTTCCAGCTGCACGTGTTCCAGTATCCGTTCTACTACCTCGACTACGCGCTCGCGCGGCTCGTGAGCTGGGAGCTGTGGCTCGAGTCGCTCGAAGACGAATCCGCGGCGCTCGACAAGTACCTCGCGCTCTGCGACATGGGCGGCACCAAGCCCTTCCGCCAGATGGTCGTCGACGCCGGACTCGGGGACCCGTTCGACGAGGCCGTCGTCGAGCGCACCATGGCGAAGCTCCGCCCGCACCTGCAGCTGGACTGATCGTCCGCCGTCAGGCGAGGCGCGCGCCGTCGGGCGCGTCCTGATCGTCGACCGTCGCGAGCACGACCGCGCCGTCTTCGCGATGGAAGCCGGTGACGAGCACCTCGCTCATGACCGGGCCGATCTGGCGTGGCGGAAAGTTGACGACGCACACGACGCGTCGCCCGACGAGCTCGTCGACCGAGTACAGGTCGGTGATCTGCGCGCTGCTCGACTTCACTCCGAGTTCGAGGCCCAGGTCCACGCGCAGCCGGTACGCGGGCTTGCGCGCCTCCGGGAACTCGCGTGCCTCGACGATCGTGCCCACGCGCAGGTCGACGCGCGCGAACTCGTCCCATGTCAGCGGCGCTTCGGTCATGCGTCGTGCCGTCCCGGGCCCACTCAGTCCTCGCCGCTGACCTTGGTGTAGCCCGGCGTGCCGTCGAACACCTGCAGCTTCTGCACGTTCGACCACCGGAACGTCTCGCCCAGGCAGGACAGGACGCGGAAGATCTGGTCGTCGGTGAGCTCGACGGACTCGTCGGCGCGCACGAAGCGGGCGCGCCACGTCTCGATCATCTCGACCTCGTCGATCTCGCCCGGGTAGACCTTGTTGCCGCGGCTCGAGATGAGCGCCAGCCTGAGTGGGCTGCCCTCGGTGCAGGCCTCGACGGCCGCGCCGACCTCTGCCGCCGTCATCTCGGCTTCCTCCAGCAGCACCTCCATGCCGACGACCGCCCGCTCCTTGGCGACGACCTGCTTGGGGCGCCAGTCGACCGCGGGCATCACGAGCGGCCTGGACTCGCGGCGCTGCCCGACGGACGGGTGCTTGCCGAGGTTGCTGATCACGGCGTCGGTGTACGCGGTCGTTCCGACCGGGTGGTGCTCCTTCGCGATGTCGCCGGTGAGGAAGCGACCCTCCTCGAGCGTGTAGAGCACCGCATCCTCGATCGCGTCCGCGATCACCGGCTGGCCGATGTGGCGGAGCATCATCACCGAGCTGAGCATGAGTGCCGACGGGTTGGCGAGGTCCTTGCCCGCGATGTCAGGCGCCGACCCGTGCACGGCCTCGAACATCGCCGTCTCCGAACCGATGTTGGCGCTCGGTGCGAATCCCAGGCCGCCGACGAGCCCACTCGTCAAGTCCGACAGGATGTCACCGTTCATGTTCGTCGTGACGATCACGTCGAACTGCTCCGGACGGATCACGAGCTGGTGCGCGCAGTTGTCGACGAGGATCTGTCGCGCCTCGATGTCGGGATAGTCGACCGCGACCTCGTCGAACGTGCGCTTGAACATGCCCTCGCCGAGCTTCATGATGTTCGCCTTCGTGGCGCACGTCACGGACTTTCGGCCGGTCGCGCGTGCGTACTCGAAGGCGAGGCGGGCGATCTTCTCGGACCCGTGACGGGTGATCACCTTGAGCGACAGGCACACGCCCGGCGTCTGCATGTGCTCGATGCCGGCGTAGAGGTCCTCGAGGTTCTCGCGCACGATCACCAGGTCGACGCCGCGTCCCTTGTACGGCGTGTCGAGGCCAGGGATCTCGCGTGCGGGGCGAATGTTGCCGTACGTCTCGAACAGCTTGCGAAGCGTGACGTTCGCACTCTTCTCGCCGAACCCGATCGGGGTCTCGAGCGGGCCCTTGAGCGCGACGCCGGTCCGCTCGATCGACGCGATCGTCTCGTCCGGCACGCCCGTCTCGTCGCCCGCGCGAAACACGTCGGCGCCGGCGATGCACTCCTCGATCTCGAGCTTCGCGCCCGCTTCGCGCATGAGCCGCAGCGTCGCATCCATGACCTCGGGCCCGATTCCGTCCCCGCGAATCACCGTGATCGGCACGGTGGTCGGAGTCGTGGCGGCGTCCTGGGGTGCGGGTGCGGTATGCGTCATGCCAGCAAATATGCCAGAAAACCGGACCTCGAAGCGATCCGTCCCAAACATGTACAGAACTCCGCCATTCGGCGGATCCGTGCGGAATCGCGCATGGTACGGGGCACAATGGGCGTCGGAGGGGTGATGGTCGCCGCTGTTCGCATGGGATTCAGGCGTGCACCTCGCTGGTTCATGAGTGGACGAGCGTGGGCGTCGAGCCTTGCCGCCGGCATGATGCTGGCCGGAGCAGCCGTCCTGCTGCTCGCGTGGAGCGTCGAACCTGCCGGCCAGGCCCCCGGCGCGAACGTCGACGATCGTGAAGTCGACCTCGAGGAACCCGTGCGCGTCATCGTGACGGCGGACGAGCCGACCGTCTTCGACACTCCGCTGCGTCCGACCACGTCGCCGCCAGGGTCGCCGGCTCCAACGTCCGATCAAGGTGCGGCGCCAGATCGAGGCGTCATCGGCGGAAACCGCGCGCCGAACGATCCCGGTACCGGCCCTGCACCGATCACCGGGGGCGGTACGTCCACGCCGACCCCGACGACGCCCGCACCGGTGCCGCCCGTGCCGACCACCGATGGCGGAACGCCCGGCGGCGACGGACAGCCCACGCCGGGCCGCAACCCGAACCCGCCCGGTGGCAACGGCAACGGTAACGGCAAGGGGCACGGCAAGCCCGGGGGCGGGGTCATGGTCGAGGTCGCCGCCAACGGCGACGTGTCGATCGGCGCAGGCGGCACGGGCGTGACGTCGACCTCCTCCGTCACGACCGCGACCGCCGGCGCCACGAGCGCCACGATCGACGCAACCACGAATTCAGCCACCGTGACCGCAGGCGGCATCACCCTGACGGTTCCCCTCGCGGGGGCCGACATCAGCTGACGGTCCGCACATGTATCCCCGAAGCGTCGGTCTCACCACCCGACTCGCCCTCGTCGGGGTGGCGAGTGCGCTGGTGCCATTCCTCGGTGCAGTGGCAGTGCTCGCGCTCCTGCCCGACGATGTCACCGCGCGCAGCGCGGACCAGGAATTGCAGCGCACGCTGACGCTCGCGAGTGCCCGCGCGCAGGAACACCGCGCCGACCTCGCATTCGTGCTCGCCCGCATCGACGACGAGCGGCTTCGAACCGTCGCGCGTCGAGGCGAGCTCGGAGCGACCACCACTGCGGTCCAGGACTCCTGGCGCTCGGTGCATGCCGACGGTCCCCAGGTCGACGTGCAGCTCGTCCCGCCCGGCGCCCGTTCCGAGCCTGTCGATCCGCTGAATGCATCGATCCGCGTGCGACCCCGCCCCGACGCCGCGCCGTGGACGGTCGTCGTCTCCCAGCCCGGAGCGACCGATCGAATCCTGCGTGACATGGTCGACGGCACCGACCTGTCCCTCGCGCTGGTCGAGAACGATTCGAGTGCCGCGGCCACGCCCGGCAGCGAGGCAGCCGAGCAGGCCTGGCGGGTCACCGCCCTCGACGGCGGCAGGTACCGCTTCGCGCCGAGCGAACCCGGGCGTTGGCGTGCACAGGTCTTCGAGGTGGCCGGTGGGACGACGTTCGTCGCGGCGGTCGACGAATCGAAGTTCGGCCTGCTCATGCGCGGGCGGGGACAGGAGTTCCGCGCGGCGCTCGGATTGCTGCTCGCCGCCGGACTGCTGTGTGCGATCACGACCGCACTGCTCACGAACCGGCTGCTCGGACGAGTCGCAGCCACCGCCGAGCGCATGTCCAGCGGCGACTTCGACGCACGCCTCGACGTCGTCGGCACCGACGCCGCCGCGCGCGTGGCGACGAGCCTCAACGAACTCGCCCAGGAGCTGCAGCTGCGCATCGGCACGCTCGAGGACACCGTCGATCGGCTCGATCGTACGCTCGCTGCGATCGACGATGGCGTCTGCACGTGGTCTGCCGACGGACGACTCGAGACGTGGAACACCGCCGCAGCGGCGCTGACCGGCACGGGCGCCGCGGAGGCTCGAGCCGGAGCGCCGGTTGCAGAAGCGCTGCGCGCCGGCCGCGCGCCAGGCCGCAGGCGGGTGCTCCTGCCGGTCGGTGACGACGACAGTCATGTCGTCGTCGACCTGTATGCGCGGCGGATGCAGGACGGCGGCACGCTGCAGGTGTTCCGAGACGCCGCGCCGGCCCTGTCGATCGAGCAGGCGCGATCCAACTTCCTGGTGACCGCAGCGCATGAGCTGCGCACGCCACTGACGTCGATCCTCGGCTTTGCCGCCACGCTCGCCGACGAGGACCTGCCGATCTCGGCCGAGGATCGCGCAGAGGCGATTCAATACGTCCACGCCGAGGCGCTGCGACTCTCGGATGTGGTGCAGTCCCTCTTCGAGAGCTCGCTCCTCGTCCGTGATCGGATCGAGGTCGCCCTGGAACCCGTCGACGTGCTCGCGATGCTGGAACAGGTGATCGACGACAGCCAGGCCCCGATCGTGGAACTGCTCGGCACGTCCGAGGGCATCCGCGCACGCGCAGATCGCGGTGCACTCGAGCGATCGCTGGCCGCGCTCCTGGACAACGCGGTCAAGTACGGCGAACCGCCGATTCAGCTGGAGGTGATCGACCAACCCGGATCCGACCGGATCGCGATCATCGTCCGGGACCACGGGACGGGCGTGCCGTCGGACCTGCTCGATGCGGTGTTCGAGCCGTTTCATCGCCTCGATCCCGAGATGCGTACCGACGTCGGCGGGGCCGGCATGGGCCTCTACAACGCGCGACGGCTGCTCGAAGCGATGGATGCGACGATCGAGGTTCGGCAGGCAATGGCCGGCGGTTCGACACGGCCGTGCAACGAGTTCGTCGTGATCCTGCAGCGCTGGCGCGAGCGGGAAGGGGCCGGACCGCTGGCCGCCTCGTTCACGGATGCGTCGCGACGCGTACGATGAGACGCATGGACGGTCGCGTGCATGAGACGGACGTCGACGCCGAAGGCGTCATCGTCGGCGTTCGCTGGCTGGCAATCGCGTTCGCCATCGTGCAGACCGCCACCTACTATCGCCCGTTCCCCGCGGGCGTCGAGACGGTCGCATGGGCGACGAACGCCGGATTCGCGGTCGCAGCACTCATGCTGACGATCGCGTGGGCTCGAACGCGGCGCAGCGGCCAGCGCCAATCGCTGCGCATGGGACTGGGCAGCCTCGTCGTCGATACCGCATTCGTACTGTCGCTCGCGTTCATCTACGCATTCGACGTCGAGACCGCGATCTTCGCGACGCTGTACGTCGTCGCGCTGGAGGGCGCATTTCGTTTCGGCATGCGCGGCGCGTTGCTGACGACCGCCGGGCTGACGGTCGGTTACATCGCGCGGGACGCGTGGGCCGCGGCGCAGTACGGCACGGAGTTCCTCGTCGTCTCCGTGAGCTTTCGCATGGGCATCTGCCTCCTGCTCGCGATGATTGCCGGGGCGATGGTCGAACGCTACCGCCGCGAGCATCGCAGGCTCACCGTCGCGATCGCCAGCGAGCGCGATGCGGTGCTCGCACTGCGATCGCTCGACGACCTGCGCTCGACGTTCCTGTCGGCGGTCTCCCACGAACTGCGAACGCCGCTCACGTCGATCCTCGGGTTCGCACTCACGATGCAGGACCATTCCGACGAGCTGTCCCCCGCCACGCGAGTGATGCTGGACCAGGTCGTCAACGAATCGCGTCATCTGGAGCGCCTGCTCGAGGACCTGCTCGACATCGAACGCATGGGTCGAGGCAGCGTCTCGATCCAGCGACGCGAGATCGACGTGGCCAGATCCGCGCGGCAGGTCGCCGAGACCATCGAGCGCCGGATGGGCCGACACATCGACGTCGACGGTGGCGACCTGGAAGTCACCGGCATGGTCGACCCGGGCAAGTTCGAACGCATCGTCGACAACCTCGTCGGCAACGCCGTGAAGTACTCGCCGGAACAGACGACCATATCCGTGCGGGTGTCGCGTGAAGGTGCGGGCGTGCTGATGATCGTCGACGACGAAGGCCCGGGCATTCCGGAAGAGCTGCGTGACGTGATCTTCCAGCCGTTCGAGCGAGGGCAGCTGACAAGCTCGCATCAGCCCGGGACCGGAATCGGCCTGTCGCTCGTCGATCGATTCGCTCGACTGCACGGCGGACGCGCATGGGTCGAGTCACGCAACGGTTCCGGAGCGGGCACGAAGTCCGGTGCGTCGTTTCGTGTCTACCTGCCCGATGGTCCGGAAGGACCGGCGACCGTCACCGTCGCGAACGAACCCTGGGGGCGCGCACGCTGACCCGCCGATGCGCGATGATCGAGTCAGTCGCCCTGCTCGTCGGCGCGGGACAGGTGCGCCGCCATGGCACCGACGACGTCATCCACGAGCGCGTCGAGCGCACCATCTTCCACGAGTGCCTTCGCGGGGAGCTCGACGAGGACGACCGACGCGCCGCCTGGTGCGTCGACCGCGCCTGCATTGGCAAGCAGCGTGCGCGTGGCCGCCGATCTCGCTGGCGTGACCGCGTCGAGGTCGAGTGACGCGGCAAGTTCGGCAGCCAGCGTGGTGGAGCTGGCATCGGGTGCGCCGGTCGGACGCCCGACGATGACCCTGGGCGTCTCACCGGTGGGTGCCACCCGCACCACGAGCGCGACGTCGGCGTCGGCGAACGTCGCGACCCGGGAGTTGACGCAGGCAGCGGCGCCGAATCGATCGGCGCGCGTACCGATGACCGTTGCCTGTGCGGAGCTGAGGCGCTCAGCCATGAGCGTGAGCGCGGCGAGTTCCACCGTGAGGGCATTCGCAGGTCCGGGCGTGGCGCACGGCACGCGCAGGCCGTGGACGCGCACGAGACGTGACACGCTGCCTGTGCCTTCCGACGACGCGGCTCCCAGCGCGATGCGTCGATCGCGCAGGCTCGCGTACGCTGCCGGCAGGTCTCCGGTACCGGCCTCGCCGTCATCCGCCGACTGTTCGTCTGAGTCGGCGGGACCATCGTCGATGTCCGAATCGAGCCGATCGCGGCCTTCGTCGCCACGTCGTCGCTCGTCGGTGGGTTCCTTGTCGTCGGGGAGCGACAGCTCGTCGGCGGATTCGTCGACAGGCTCCTCCTGCTTCGGTGTGTTCGAGGTGTCCGTGGCCGAATCGTCCGCGGTGAGGTCGCCCAGGAAGAGCCATGCGGAACCGCCGAGTGCCGCGGCGACCACGAGCGCGAGTGCCCAGGTCGGCACCCGAGGGCGCCCTGGTCCGGGCCTCGACGGTCGCGGGCTCAATGTGGAGCCCAGCTTTCGGGATCGGCAACGAGGATGCGGACCGGGTCGGGCAACGACCCGTCGAGCACGTCGGCGAGCGTCGTTGTCTCGAGCACGGCACGGATGCTGGCTCGAAGCGCGACCCACACGCCGGACAGGTGCTCGGCGGCTCCGGCGTACTCGACCTGCTCGGGTCGCTCGCCACGAACATACGCAAGGGGTCCGTCGACCGCCCGGATCACGTCGGCGATCGTCACCTCGCTGATCTCCTTGGCCATCCAGTAGCCGCCGACCGCCCCGCGCTGGCTGCGGACGAGGTCGGCGCGGCGCAGGTCGAGCAGGATCGACTCGAGGAACTTGGCGGGGATCTCCTGGGCACGCGAGATCGCCTCGGCCTTGAGCGGAGCGCCGGTGCCGACGGCTGCGGCGAGCTCAAGCGCTGCTCGCACGGCATATTCGGCTTTGGCGGAGATCTTCATCGGGTTCGATCCTCGCAGACGGGGCGACGCCCTGCGACCGACATGCGCTCCCCGAGGCAGATCAGCTGTCGGCGGCACGCGCGAGGCGGACCCGACGCGTGCGCTCGAGCTCGCGGGCGAGCTTCTGCACGGCTCGAGGATTGGCGTGCACCCCGTCCGGGGCGACGCGGTTGTTGACGAGGTCCGTGACGGTCCGTCGCAGCTCGTTGCGCTCCTTCGCCGTCGTACCGTGGCGCTTCGCGACGCGATCGGCGATCGTCTTCACGAGCGTGTCCGGCGGGGTGCCGTTGAGCAGTCGCTCGGCCTCGTCGAAGTTGCGTGAGCGACGCGGATCCAGTCCCGCCATGCGCATGAGCGCTCGGACCGAGGTCACTTCTTCCTGATAGGGGCCGATGTCGTCCGCCCAGCGACCGACGCCGGTCGGCACGTCGATGCCCATGAGCTTGCCGGCATGCGGCACACGGCCGGGCCAGCGAGCAAGCGTCTCGGCCTTGCCCTCGCTGATCCATGGCGCGGGCGCCCTGGAGCCGACGTGGTTGAGCTCGTGCAGCAGCGTCTTGGTGCCGCGGCCCAGCGACGTACGCAGGCTGGCCGACAGCTCCGTGCGCGACGTGCCGGGGTGCTCGAGCGCGTGGATGAGACCACGGGATCGCTCCGGACCCATGTGCAGCCAGGCGCCCTTGCGCACCGCGACGGTATTGGAGATGTGCGCCCGCGATGCGTCGATGGCGGCTTCGTACGCCGCGCGTGTCGGCGTGATGCCGGGGCGAAAGTGGTGCACGGCGCGGTTGGCGAGGTAGCCGACGTCGCTCGTGGCGAGCGTGAAGCCGCGCAGCGGCGTGGCGGCGGAGCCGCTGACCTCGTTCGCAAGGTCCAGCACGCCCTGCACGAATTGGCGGGTCTCGGGCCGTTTCCAGAGCGCGCGTGCGGCCTTCGAGTCGGGGATGACCTGGTCGGCCGTCGTCGCTCCGGAGTGCGGGATCCGGAACCGGACCTGGTCTCGCAGGACGTGCGCGAAGTCATCTCCGGCCAGGTCGGCGTGCTTGAGGAACTGGCCCCAGCCAGTTCCCAGTTTCGTGCCGATGGACGGAAGGACACCCATGCGTCGCCTCAGAAGTTCTGGGGGCGGGCCGCGAGATGGTTGAGCGGCGAGAACGGCTGTACGCCTGCGCCTTCGATCGCGTCGAGCACGGGTGCCGGTCGCGAAACGCCATGCGTTCGGATGTGCATGATCTCGTCGACCATGCGGCTGGTGACCGGGTTGACGCCCTCGCCGAGCACGAGCTCGGTGCCCTTGGTGCCTGCGCTGGATGCCGCCTCGCCGATCACGACCGTGTCACGCGACCGCTCCAGCGCTTCGCTCCGAGAGATCTGGCCGGCGGCGAGCGCCTGCTGGAGCTTGGCGTTGCGTTCGACCGTGCTGGCGGTGATCGGCTGGCGCGGGAAGAAATCCATGCCCACGTGCAGCGGTGCATGGGGACTGCCCTCGGCAAGCACACGAGCCGCGGCGATCGCCTGCTCGTGCTCCCACGGCGAGAGCTCGTAATGCGTCGGGAAGCCGCCGTTGGCGAGGTTCGGCGTCAGCTGGAACGCATTGCGGTTGCGCACATACGAGTTCGCGACCTCGAAGTCCTGCTTCTCGTGGCTCCAGACCATGTGCACGCGCACGTCCTGGTCCTTGGCATGCGGCAGGAACTCCTGCATGACGAAGTCCGCGTCGGGATCCTTGGCGATCACCTTGGCTATGTCGTCGTGCGACGTCACGAAGTGGACGTCCTTGCCGCCGAGGCTGTTGACCTTCTTGAGCACGGCGGTCTCGGCGCCGAAGCGACCCGTGATGCGATCGAACGCGGCAGCGGCCTCGTCGGTGCCGCGCACGGGGATGGTGTCCGCGAGCGCCAGACCGGCGTCCTTGAGTCGGTCGTACGTAATCGACTTGGAGCCGGCTCGCTGGATGAAGCCCAGGTCGGCGAGCGCCGTGGCGCCCTCGACGGACTGGATCGCCGCGATCTTGTCGAGGTGCGTGTCCTTGAGGTTGCCGCCGCCGCGGAAGAGGAAGAGCGTTTCGCGGCCCTTGCCGGCGAGGAGCATGCCGTCGGCACCGGTGCCTTCGGCCAGTCGCACGAAGCCACGGTCCTTGCCGACCCGCAGCGATGCGTAGTTGGTCGAGATGATGTCCTCGCCCGGCACCATGCCCCGCTTCACGGCGGCTTCGATGATCGACTGGGTGGTCTTCGGCGGCGTGCGGCCGATCCCGACGATCACGACGCGCGGCCGCATCGACTGGGGCGAGCTGGCCGCGAGCTGGATGACATCGGCGGCGTCGCGATCGAAGGTCGTGCCCGCGGTCCGGATCACGTCATCCGCGGCCGTCGCGAACGGAAGTGCATGCTGCACCGATCCGCCACCCCGAGGCACCACGCGCACTGCCGCTTCGGCAATCGCCGACACGTTCATTGGTCCAGCCATCTCGCCCCACACTCCTGCACGCGTCCCCACGTGCTGGTCACACTCTCGGAGCGCACCTGTCCAGGGTGCACACCACGTCCTGCCAGAGTGTCGGGTGGAGGGGGTTCGCCGTTTCGTTCGAAGAGCGGCGGTGGCGGCTACGGCTGCAGGTCGAACTGCCAGGTCTGGTTGGACTGGCGCATGTTGCCCGACGGATCGACGGCGCGGACGAACCACGTGTGCAGGCCGGGCAGCAGCGAGGACTGCGCCAGGGTGAGGTTGTCAACGCGCCACTGGATCGGGAAGTAGCCGGGTGCGCCGAGCTCGGGATCGTCGCAGTACGCCTTCCGGTCCGGCGGCATCGCCGGGGTGCCGCGGTGGCACGCGTCGGTGGCGAGCACGAAGCGGAGCTGGACGGTGGAGCCGGCGAAGTCGGCCATGCGCAGCTTCGTGAGCACGACGCCGCCGGAGTCGCCAGCGAACGCGTTGCGGCGCGGGAGCGAGTTGTACATGCCGAGCGCCACGTTCGGTGCGCCGTCATGCTCGATGATCTCGTAGTCGCAGTCGACGCTGCCCACGCCGTAGATCGCCACGGCGCCGATCTCGCAGACGCTCTCCCAGCCGCCACCGTTGACGTTGATCTCGATCGCGACGCCGTCGTATGCGGTCTCGCCGATCATGTGCGTGTTGTAGCGGTGTTCGAGGCGGATTTCGCCGCCTGCCGCGGGCACGGTGGTCTGGTAGGTGACGGAGGTGTTCGTCGAGTTCCCGTCGAAGCCCGAGGCGGAGTTCGTGATCGGCAGGGTCTGGTCACCGACGCCGAGCGCATTGCCGGCTGCCGACCAGCCCGCGGCGCTCGTGGTGTTCCAGCTGGCCGCGGCGCCACCGTAGGTCGGCCCGGCGAGACAGCCCGCAGACAGGCCCGGGTCGAAGTCCACGGTGCAGATCGGCGCGCCCGCGCCCGTCGTCGGCGTGAAGCTCGTGACGTTGCCGGGCACGGTGGCCGCGAGCGAGCCATCGATGTAGACGCGGTACTGCGACACGCCCTTGAAGTCCCACGACGGCGACCAGGTGAGCGAATCGCCGGCCGCGAGCGGCGCGCCGTCCGCCGGCGTGAGCAGGTCGAACGGATCAGGCGGCGTGGTGTCGGGCACCGACATCGCCAGGAACGAGAACGGGAAGACCGCGGAGTTGCCGACCGCGTCGAAGGCGCGAACCGACCAGTTGTGCGGTGCCGTCGTGCCGACGACCGCGCCACCGAGGATCTGGTGCGTACCGTTGCTGGTGCCGAGGATGTTGGTGGCGACGGTCGTTCCGTCGATGACCAGGTCGTACCTCGCGACACCGCTGCCGGTATCTGCACCGGCCGTCCACGAGAACGTCAGCATGCCCTCGTTCTCCGTCGCTCCGTTCGCCGGGAAGATCGCGGTGAGCCCGTTCGGCGGGGTCGTGTCGACGATGACGGTGCGCGGTGCGCCGGCCGACGTGACGCGTCCCGCGCTGTCGAACGCACGCAGCGACCAGGTCGTCGGGCCCTCGGGCAGCGCGATCGGGGACGAGAAGCTCGTCGGCACGTTGCTGAAGACATACACGCTCGCGCCGATCGTCAGCTCCACGCGAGCGAGGCAGTTGTCGTCGCTCGCATTCCAGCTGAACGACGGCGTCGTGTCGGCGGTGTAGGAGTTGTCTGCAGGCGAGGCGTAGGCGATTGCCGGTGCGGCGGCGTCGATGCGCACGTTCATCGGGTTCGGCGTGGATGCGCGCGACAGGCCGAAGTTGTCGCGGGCGACGACATGCCAGTTGTGGGCGCCGCCGGTCAGCGGCGCAACGAGCGTGTGGCTGGTGGTCGCCGGTCCGACGCTCGTCAGCAGCGCGCCGTCGACGTATACGTCGTAGCCGGCGAGACCGCTCGTGGCGTCGGAGGAGGCCTGCCACGACAGGGTCGGTGTGGCGCTCGTGTACGTCGGTGCGGTCTCGCACGTCGGCGCGGCCGGGCCGTTGGTGATCGCGGGCAGCGCCGGCAGCGCTGCGGGTGCGTCGAGGTTGAACGCGGTGGGTGGCACCGAGTCGTTCATGACGTAGATCGACGGCGTGTCGGTGAAGTTGCCGGCGCGATCGTACGCGCGCACCCACATCGTGTAGCCACCGTCCGGCAGCGCGCCGTAGTCGCGGGACGTGACGGCTGCGCCGAGCGACGAGAAGTACGGAGCGGCCGCGCCATCCGGATCGATCCAGAACTGCTGGTTCGCGATGCCGCTCGCCACCGGCAGCGCGGGGTCGGTCGGGGCGCTCCACGACACCACGGTCGCGACGCGCGTCAGCGTTGCATCCACGATCGGCGGCGTGCGATCGATGACGAACGTGCGCGACAGGCTCGTCACGGTGCCCGTGTACGGATCGATCTGCTCGATGCGCCAGGTATGGCTGCCGTCACCGGGGTCGGCGCCGAGCGTGTGGTCCGTCGTCGGGTACAGCTCGCTGCCGACGTTCGCGCCGTTCAGGTACACGTTGTAGCTCGTCGGCGGCGGGCCGCCGTCGCTCGGCCAGTCCCAGTCGAGCAGCGGGACGGTGTTCAGCCAGGCGTTGTTCGCCGGCGAGACGAGCACGGGGACGGGAATCGCCGGGTATCCGGTGAACAGCACTGCTGCCGTGTCGCGCGTGTTGCCCACCACGTCGAACGCGCGAATGACGATCGAGTGGACCCCGTTGGTGATGCCGCTCACCGTCGTGGACGTCGTGCCGGCCGGCCGGGTGGCACGCACGGTGCCGTCGATGATCACCTGGTATGCCGCCGCGGGCGCGAGGCCGCTCTCGAGGTCGGACGATGCCGACCACGCGACGTCGACGAAGCCGCGGACGGTCGTGCCACCGGCAGGAGCCGTGATCGCGAACGCGGTCGGCGGGGTCGTGTCGATTCCGAAGCTGTAGGGGCCGAAGCTGGACGAGTTGCCCGCGACGTCCCAGGCGACGAACGTCCAGGTGTGCGCGCCGTCAGCCAGTGCTGCGGACGGCGTCCAGCTGCCCTCGGTGCCACTGGCGACCGCGGCCGGAACGCCGGCGCCGTCGAGGTAGACCTCGACGCGGGCAAGGCACGTCGCGTCGGCCGCGTTCCAGTCGAGCGTGGGGGTGGTGTCACCGCTCCAGCTGCCCATGGCAGGAGCGTTGAGCGAGCCTGTCGGGGCTGCCGTGTCGATCTGGAAGTTCGCCGGGAACGCCGGGTCGGCGTTGCGGAAGTTCGCCTGGAAATCGAGCGCGCGAACGCCGAGCGTATGCGCACCGTCGGTCAGCGCGGGCGGAGTCCACGACGTGCCGGGTGCGGCGACCGTGCCGTCCACTGCGCCGATGCCGTCGACGTACACGTCGTAGTGCGACAGTCCGGATTCGGTGTCGCTCGAGGCGCTCCACGTGAGGGCCGGTGTTGCGGTGGCGTACGTGGGCACCGCGCCGCAGGCGGGTGCAGGCTGGCCGGTGGTGATCGCCGGCACGACCGGGTTCGTCGGGAGGTTGAGCGAGAACGCGGTCGGCGGCGTGATGTCGTAGATGACCTTGGTGATGTCACCCGTCGTGTCGAGCGTGTCGGTGCGGTTGCCGACGCGGTCGATCTCGACGACGCGGTAGCGGTAGCAGTTCGGCTGCGCGACCGAGCTGTCGACGTGGGGGCTGGCCGGCTGGCCGGGCGCCGACGGGTACACGGTCCACGCCGTCCACACGCCACAGGTGTCGGTGGCGATCGTGTACGGCGCGCGCTGGCGTTCGATGCGCCACGTCTCGATGCCCGAGCCGGCGCCGTCGCCACCGGTGGTGTAGGACAGATCGACGAGGAAGTCGGTGACGAATCCGTTCTCTTGGTCGAGCGTCGCGCCGGTCGGAGCATCGCCGTCGATGTTGACCGTGAACGGAATCGTCGTGGTGAGGCCGGCGCCGTTGGCGACCTGCACGATCGGCGCGGCACCGGGCGTGAGTGCGGTGGGCGCCCAGGCATATCGGCCGGTGAACGCTCCCGTCGACGTGAACGTGAACGTCGAACCGAGGGCCGGGAACACGGCCGCGCCGGTGCCGGATTCGGGGTCGGTCGCTGTGACGCTCACGTTGAAGCTCGCCGGCGCGGTCGGGGCGGCCTTCACCCAGATGGTGTCGGGCGCGGAGACCCACTGCTCGGCCGTATTCGCGTTCTCCGTGATCGTGATCGACGCGCCGGTCGGAGCGGTCGTGTCGACCATGCGCGCGGCGGAGACCGGCGAGTAGCCGACGTTGCCGACGTTGTCGGTGGACGCGACGCGGTAGCGGTAGCACGTGGCGTGCACGAGCGTGTCCGCGTACGAGGCGCCGCCTGCGGGGCCAGCGGGGTCCCAGGTGCCGGTCCAGGCGCAGGCGCCGCCGGCGAGGGTGCCGGTCTCGCGCTCGAGCTGGTAGCCGGCGAGTCCGGAGCCGCCGCCGTCGCCGCCCGACGTGTAGTTGATCGTCAGCGTGGTGCTCGTGGTGTAGCCGCCCGGATGGGCGACGGTGGCGCCGGTCGGGGCGTCGGGGTCGGCGACGACCTCGAACGGCAGGTCAAGCGATCCGAGGCTGTTGGAGCGCACTGCCGCGTCGACGGAGGCTGGTGGGGCGCCCGCCGGGCCGGTCCACGTGTACGTGCGCACGAAGTTCGGGCCGGGGCCGGGCATGACGCCTGCGCCGGTGAAGCCTGCTGCGAGCGTCGGGAAGGTCACGTCGAGGATGCCCGACGCGGCGTTCGCGGTGACGTTCGCGTCGAACGTACCGGTGCGGCCTGCGCCGGTGTTGACGAACAGGCGGGTCGGCGAGGCCAGGTGCGTCCACTGCGTTCCGGTGTTCTCGCTGAGCGTGATGCTGCCGGTCGGCGGCGTCAGGTCGATCTTCGTCTCGTCGGTGCCCGTGAAGGTGCCGACGTTGCCGACGTTGTCGGTGACGACGAGGCGGTAGCGCGCGCAGTCGCCGTCGGCGACGACGTCGTTGCGCGTGCCCGTGAGCATTCCGACTCCGGTCGCGACCGTGGTCGCGTAGCCGGTCCAGCCGATGCAGGTGCCGGCGCTCAGCGTGCCGGTGGCGCGCAGCAGCGTCCAGCCCTGGATGCCCGAGCCCGCTCCGTCGGTGCCGGTGGCGACGTTCACGACGACGGTCGTCGACGGGTTGTAGCTGTTGGGGTTGGACACGCTGCCCGTAGCGGGCGCGGCACTGTCGGGCGTCAGTTCGAACTGGACGTCGTCGTTGTTGCCCGCGGGATCAAACGCGGTCGCGTTCAGGGTGGGCGGATCGGCAACGACGCCGGACGTGTTGAACGAGTAGGTCTGGGCGTAGCGATCAGCCGGGCCGACGGGCGCGGTCTGGGTGGCGGGAAGGCCGCCCGTCCATCCGGCGCCTGCTGCATCGAACTCCACGCGATCGACGCCGCTCGCGTCGGAGGCCGTCATCTGCACGTCGAACGCATAGTTGCCCGCAGGCGCGGTCGGGTTGTACCAGAGCTCGTTGTTGGTGCCGATCGGACCCGCCCAGAACGTGTACGGGGTCGCTTCGACGAACGAGTGGAACCCGACGAAGGGCGGGAAATTGTCGAGGAAGATCGTGATCGAGTCCGTGGCGGACACGTTGCCGGCGAGGTCGTAGCTCGTGGCGGTGACGACGTAGGTGCCGTCGTCGATGCCGTCGATGAACGTCGCCCAGTCGCAGGAGAACGTCCACGAAGGGCTCGCGCCGCCGAGCGTCGCCGGGTCGCAGATCACGCCGGTGCCCGGCGCCTCCGGTCCGGCCCAGGTCAGGCGGACGCGGTCGATGCCGGAGTGGGCATCGCCGGCGGTGCCCGAGATCGCGAAGGTGCTGCCCAGGACGCTGCCGGTCGCGGGCGAGGTGATGTCGACGGTCGGCGGCGTCAGGTCGACGCGGCGCGCGGTCGCCGGCGTGCTCGATCCAACGTTGCCGACGTTGTCGGTGACGTCGAGTCGATAGCGGTAGCACTGGCTGCCGAGCGCGGTGACGTCATGGTTGTAGCTCGCCGGAGCGATGCCGACGCCGCTCGTCACCGGGCTCCACGTGCCGGTGAATGCGCCGCACGCGTCGTTGGTGAGGGGGGCGGTGTCGACGAGCAGCGCCCAGCTGGCGAGGCCCGATTCGAGTGCGGGTTCGGAGCCGGCACCGAGCGTCACCGCGACGATCGCCGTGGACTGTCGGCCGTTCACGACGCTGGCGGTCATCCCCGTCGGGTCATTGCCGTCCAGACGCACCTCGAAGCCGACGCTCCCGAAATTGCCGGCGCCGTCGAAGGCGGTGGCGGTGAGCGCGCCGGGCGGGGCGAGCGCCGCCGGATTGGCGAACGTGTACTCCATCGTGAACGCGTCCGCGACCGGAAGCGGCGACGTGAAGGCGGCGTTGGTGACGCCGGCTGCCGGGGTCCAGCCAGCACCGAATCCGGGGAACTCGACACGGTTGACGCCGCTGCCTGCATCGGAGGCGGTCATGCGTGCGTCGAGCTGGTAGGCGCCGGCGGGTGCGGTCGGATTGACCCAGGCGACGTTGCCGAGCGAGTGCATGAACGCGCTGCCGAAGTCGTTCCAGCTGTGCCATGCGCGCATCGGTGGCTGGTTGTCCACGAGCACGGTGATCGAGTCGGTCGCGGAGGCGTTGCCGGCGCGGTCGTAGCTCGTTGCCGTGATCGTGTACCAGCCGTCGTCGAACGTCGTCGTGTTCCAGCTGCACGTGAAGGACCATGCGGGGCTGGAACCGCCAAGCGTGGCGGGATCGCAGATGACGCCGGTACCGGGTGCCTCGGGGCCCGTCCACGTCAGGCGAACGCGATCGATGCCCGAGTGCGCGTCGGTCGCGGTTCCGCCGATGCTGAAGGTCGCGCTCTGAGAGCTTGCATCTGCCGGAGAGGTGATGTCCACGGCTGGCGGCACGAGATCGACGCGCCGCGCGCCCACCGGCGCACTGAAGCCGGTGTTGCCCACGTTGTCAGCGACCTGCATGCGGTAGCGGTAGCAGCGGCTGCCGAGCGCGGTGACGTCATGCGCTGCCGCTGCGGGCGCCGTTCCCGCCCCGCCGACCGCGGTGTTCCACGTCCCGTTCCATGCGCCGCAGGTGTCATTGACGAGCGGTGCCCAGTCGAATTCCAGGGCCCAGGTGCCGAGGCCGGACCCGCCGACCTCGTCGGTGCCGGGTGCGATCGTGACGTTCACGATCGGTGTGTTCTGCAGACCGCTCGGCACCGACGCGAGCATTTCGGTCGGCGCGTTGCCGTCGAGCCGCACCTCGAAGCTGGTCGTGGACGAGTTCCCTGCGCCGTCGAACGCGCGTGCCTGGACGACGCCCGGCTCCGCGAGCGATGTCGGCGTCGTCCACGTGTAGGCGAGCGTGTAGGCGTTCGCTGCGGGCGTCGGGGACGTGAAGGCGCCGTTGGTGATGGCGGCGGGTGTCCAGCCCGCGCCCAGCGCCGGGAACTCGACGCGGTTCACGCCGCTGCCCGCATCGGTCGCGGTGACGCGCGCATCGAGCTGGAAGGTGCCGGGCGCCGCGACGCTGTTGACCCATGCGATGGAGCCGACGGTGTGCGTGTAGGACGAGCCGCTCACCTCGTTCCAGCTGTGCCAGTTGATGATCGGAGGATTGTTGTCGAGCCGGTAGGTGCGCGAGACGACCGTCGACCAGCGACCCGAGCGATCGCGGGCTCGCACGAACACCGTGTAGTCGCCGTCAGCCAACAGGGGCGCCGTCGTGTTCCAGGAGCAGGTCCAGCCAAGGTCGTCCCACGTGCCCGTGAACGTCGTGATCGACGCGCAGGCGGTGCCGGTCGCGTCGGGGAGCGCGTCGGCGTCGGGGCCGTCGGCGAGTTCCCAGGTGACGTTCACTTCCTGGATGCCGCTGCCGGTGTCCGGATATTCGGGGAAGGTGCCTTCCCACAGGTCGTTCGTGCGGCCGGTGATGTCGAAGGTGCCGCGCTGGTCGCTGCCGTCGGCGGGTCCGCTGATCGAGACCTCGGGATCGGCGAAGTCGAACCGGCGCATGCCGTTGGACGGGATCAGGGTCTCGTTGCCGACGTTGTCGTAGACGCGGACCTTCGTCTCCAGGCACCAGGAATCCAGGAAGTCGGGAATCCCGTCACCTGGCGCAAAGTCGTTCATCAGCCAGTTCATGGTGACGATGCCGCCGTTGCCGATGGCGCCGCTGCGATTGGGGTCGCCGTCGCCTGCGAACCAGGGGTCCCAGGCGCCGCACACGCCATCTTCGAGCGGTGCCGTGCGAAGGTCGAGGACCCAGCTGCCAACTCCCGAAAGCGCGTCAGTGCCGACCTGGATGGTCTGCGTGTAGGTCGTCGTCGACTGCAGGCCGGTCAGGGGCGTCATCGAGCCGCCGGTGGGGCCGGCACCGTCGGGCTCGATGCGGAAGTTGAGGGCGGGTGCGCCGGTCGCATTGCCGACGTTGTCGATCGCGGTCGCGTTGTTGAGCGCGGGATCGCCGGCTCCGCCGCCTGCAAAGGAGTAGTTCCAGGACCAGGTGTTGCCGAGCCCGACCGTGGTGTCGGATCCGCCCGGACCCCACGCGGCGCCGGCGCCGAGATTGGGGAAGTCGACGCGGTTCATGCCGGAGGCGGGGTCGGTCGCGGTGACCGTGGCGGTTGCCGTCCCTGCGCCGGCGCCGACGGTGGAGTTGAACCAGAGCAGGTCGGCGTTCGCGCCGCCGGGGGCGTGCAGCCACGGCGAGCTCTCGGTCCATGACGTCCACGAAGCGGTCGGTGCACCCGTGTCGACGATGATGCCATTGGAGCACGCGACGTTCGCCAGGTTCCCGACGTTGTCGACGCCGCGAACGCACGCGAAGTAGGTCGCGCCGTTGGTCAGGGTCAGGCCGGTGCGCAGCGTGTTCGTCGTCATCCCGGTGCTCGCCCAGGGGGAGGTGGCTCCCGCGCCGCAGTCGACACCGGTGCTGCTCGTGCTGAAGCAGGCGTCGTAGGAGGCGAGGCCGGAGCCGCCGGCGACGTCCGTGATCGTGTCCCAGTTCGACTGGAGCTGGGTCGTGGACGCGGTGTAGTCGAGGTCGGCGGCGCTTCCGTCACGGAGCCCGGCGGTCTGCGGGGGCGAGGCGGTGTCCACGGTCTGTCCATTGGTGCAGACGGAGGGGCCGACGTTGCCCGCGAGATCGATCGCGCGCACGCACGTGTAGTAGATCTGGGCGTTCGTGAGCGCCAGCCCCGTGCGGGTGACGAAGAGGTCGTTGCTGCCGGTGCTCGTCCAGGCCTGCACGATCGTGCCCGCGCAGTCGACGGCGCCGCTCGTGGCGGTCGACATGCAGTACTCGTAGTTGAGGATGCCGGCGCCATCCGGGGCAGCCGTCCAGTTCGCGGACAGCTGCGTTGCGCTCGGCGTGAAGGCGATGTCGGCGGCGAGCCCGTCGGCCGGGCTGCCAGGCGCTCCGGGAGGCCCGGTGTCGATGCCGAACTTGTCGCACGGCCCGAGGTTGGTTCCTGGGCACAGTCCGACTGCCGGGTTGGGGTCGATCGTCGTCCAGGGACTGGCGTCGGATTCGCCGCCGTCCTCTTCCGTGCGCGCGCGCATGTAGTAGAAGCCTTCGGCGAGCGCCGGGGACGTCCAGGAATCGGTCGTGCTGCCGAGCACCTGTCCGGCGGGCGAGGTGCCTTCGGCGACGAGGGTGTTGCAGAGTGCGTCGGCGCAGATCTGGTAGCGGATGTGGTGGTACCAGTCCGGGTCGTTCAGGTTGGCGCGCAGCGTCGGGGTGGTGTCACCGGTGTAGCCGCTCGGACCCATGAAGCTCGAGTGGCGCAGGTTCGTCGGCGGGGGGGTGGAGTCGGTGGCGGGGGCGCTGAAATCGATGTAGGTGTCGGCGTGGCCGGTCGTGAGCGAGATCGTCTCGTACGCGCGCGAGTTGTTGTACACCTTGAGCGCGTACTCGACGTAGAAGTACTCGGTCGGCAGCATCGACCGGGATGTGGGCGTCGCCGTCACGGTCGGGCTGTAGCAGGCGCCCGCGCCGAGCGTCGCCTGCGGAGAGGCGGCGGACCAGGTCGTCATCGGGGTGCTGGCGGTGATCGCGCCGGCGGCAGTGCGGATCTTCCACACGCGCGCCCGGAAGCCGACGTCGATCGTGCCGGTCGAGAGCGGCTCGCGGCAGACGCGCGCACCGATCGTCCACGTACCGCCCGAGAGCGTCGTTCCGCCATTGCTGGCGCTCGTCCAGCCGTAACTGCCGGCCCCGCCGCCGGGGTAGCGGCGCTGGATGCGACCGCTCGCGTCACCGACCCAGGCGAGGCTCGCGCTGCGAGCGGCTCCGGTCACGATCTCGTTGCCGCCCGCGGCGTTGGCCTGCAGCGTCCACGTCGCGCCACCGTTGGTGGTCTGCGCGATGGTGCCGCCGGTGCCCGCGGCGAACGCGTTCGAGGCATCGACGGCCTGGACCCAGTTGAACTGCTGACCGGTCAATCCAACGGCCTGCTGCGTCCACAGCCAGCCGTTCGACGAGCCGTTCACCGTCTTGTAGATGGCGCCGGTCGCGCCCACGGCCCAGGCGATCTCACCATCGACGGCAGAGATGGAGCGGAAGTCGGCGACGTTCTGGAACTTGTACCCGATCTGGGGGTTGGTGTTGCCGTTCATGTTGTCGGCGCGATAGACCTTGCTCGGCGACGTCACCACCCAGGCTGGATATGGCGGGCTTCCAGGCGTGCCGACGATGTCGACGCTCCACACGTCGCCCATGTTCGGCTCGTTCTTGTTCGCCCACGCGCCACCGCCGTTGCTGGTGTAGCCGACGTACTTGCCGGTGCCACCGGTCATCGCGACGTTCGCGTCGAGCGCGTCGATGTCGTAGAGCGTCTGGTTCGGCACGCCGCCGTCGGCTGCACCGAACGTTGCTGCGCCGTTCGCGTTCGTCGAACGGCGGATCGTGCCGTTGTCGCCCGCGACCCACACGACCGACGGGCTCGGCGCCGAGATGCCGCGCAGCACTGCCGTCGTCCCGGTCCAGTGGCGGGTCCAGGAGCAGCCACCGTCGAGCGAACGCAGGATGTAGCCGAGCTCGCCCGCGGCGTAGATCGTCTGGTCGTCGGCGGCCTCCATCGCGTAGATGCGCGTGCCGAACGCGGCGGTGCCGTCCTGGATCGCCCAGCCGTTCGGGCCTCCACTCGGCGTCGCCGTGGCGATCGCGGCGCCCGGCGAGGCGTTTCGCGCGATCATCGATCCCCAGATCGATTCACCGACCCCGTCGATCGGCAGCTTCGTGCACGAACTCGCCGGCCCGGTGGCGAGCGAGACGTTCTCCGACCCGGTCACGACCGCATTGGCCGTGCTCATCGGGTGGATGCGCTGCGGGAAGTCGGCGGTCGGGTCGACGACGTACGGCAGCCCGAGCCGGCGGTCATTGACGGTGAACGATGCGATGTTGCCTCGGAGCTTCCACTTCGGGCGCATCGAGACGCGATTTCGAGCGTTGAGCACGACCGGGGCGGCGAGCACGACCTTGCCGCCGTACACGATGCGGCCGGCGCCGTCGATGTACGGCTTGCGGCCCTTGGTGTACGTCAGTCGCCAGCGCCAGGTGCGAACGCCCTGGCGAGTGTGGACGACGATCGATTCCTTGACGGTGCCGTAGCCGGATTCCAGCACGACGTCGTAGTCGGAGGTCTCGTAGCGGGCACCGCCGCGGAACCGCACGAGCTTCGCCGCCGGCACGTCGAGCATGCGCCAGCCAGAGGTGCCGAGCCCGTCGGGCAGGTTGATCCGGAACGGGCCCGACAGGGTGGCGGGAAAGTCGAGCCCCGACGTGTCGTGGCCGGACCGGAGGCGGCGGGCGGGGACGTGGACGCGGCCGCCGAGGGGGCGGTTGACCCAGCCGGGGCTCACCGTGCGGCGGGTGCAGACGCGAAGGGTCCGTCCCTTGACGCGGCGAACGAAGGTGCCCTTGCCGGCAGCTCGGTAGCCCTTTCGCAGCAGTGTGCGTACCGTGCCGCGGCGCAGGACGAGCACCTGGTCGCAGGTGGCGGTCGCCTTGCGAACCGGGACGCTCTGTCCAGGTCGGGCATCGGCGGGGGCAGCGAACATGGCGGGGAGCATCGTGGCGGCACAGACCGCGAGCAGCACGAGCGGCGACCTGCCGGCCACCTCGCGCATAGTGATCCCCCGAAAATGCCTCACCCATGAGCTATCGGTCACACGGGGGATGTTCCTGAGTCGTTTGGGTGATATTCGGACCCATCCTGCAAACGGCTCCGCCATGCGGACTACGACGCTTCGTCGGATGAACCTTTCGACGCCCCCAGATACGTCGATTGCTTGTGGATTCAGGGCGCCTTCACGACGGACGCCGGACGGTTCAGGGTCGTTTCGGGATCCAGCAGCTGCATTGCGCGCTCCGCCATCGCGGTGATGGTGAGGCTCGGATTGACGCCCACGTTGGCGGGCATCGTGCTGCCGTCGATGATGAGCAGGCCGTGGTAGCCGTAGACGCGATGGTTGGCGTCCACGACGCCGCTTTTGGCGTCTGCGCCGATGGTGCAGCCGCCGAGCAGGTGAGCGGTCGTGGGCACGTTGAACAGGGCTTCGGTCAGGCTGCTCTGCGGGATGCCGTTCATGTATTCGGCCAGGCGAGTGGCGGATTCGTTGGCGATCGGCAGGTACGTCGGGTTCGGTCGTCCCACGTCCTGGGCGGTCGTCACCTTGATTCCACCGCCGAGCAGGCGACGCCGACCGCGGAGCTGGATCGCATTGTCGTGGGACTGCATGACGAGCACCAGGAACGATCGTCGCGACCACCTGTGGGGCCAGGTGATCTTCGCGAAGCGGATCGGATGGCGCACGACCTGTCCGAGGAACTTCAGCGGACGGGTGATGCGCGTCCCGTTGCCGACGAGCAGCGTTGACAGCATGCCGATCGCACCGCCGCCGGCTCCGTAGGTGACCGGTTCGACGTGCGTCTGCGCGTCGGGCCAGATGCTGCTCGAGATGGCGACCGTCTGCGAGAAGTCGTGACCGTCGTTCGGCGCGGTGACCGCGAGGATCGATTCCGAGTTGGTGCGCACGAGATGTCCGATGCGGTCGCTCAGCCGAGGCAGCGTGCCGGTCATGCGCTGACGCAGCATGAGCCGGGTCGAACCGAGCGCGCCGGCTGCCACGACGACGCCGCGGCGGGCGCGAAGCGTCTGCCGTCGATGCCGGATCCATGCCCCCGGATGCACGGTCTCGACCTGCCAGCCGTGCGAGCCGTCGGCGTCAGGATCGGGTGCGCCATGAGCGTCCAGCGGCAGCAACCGAGTGACTTCGCGGTCGGACTGGATGCGCGCGCCGGCATGTTCGGCGAACCAGAGGTAATTCTTGGGGAGCGTGTTCTTCGCGTTGTAGCGGCAGCCGACCATGCACTCGCCGCAGCGCTGACACCCGGCGCGGCGGGGCCCTGCGCCGCCGAAATAGGGATCGTCGACCTCGACGCCGGACTCGCCCAGGAAGACGCCGACCCGCGTCATCTGGAAGGTGTCCTCGGCCCCGAGATCCCGGCCCAGGCGACGAATGAGTTCGTCGGTGACTCCGGGAGGGCCATACCGGGTGACGCCGAGCATGTGTTCGGCAGTGTCGTAGTGCGGCGCCAGCTCGGACTTCCAGTCGGCCAGGTCGGCCCAGTTGGGGGCCAGGTAGAAGGCGTCGTCCTTGGGCCGGTACAGGGTGTTGGCATAGCCCAGGCTGCCGCCCCCGACGCCAGCCCCCGTGGCGATGAACACGTCGCGAAACAATGACAGGCGCAGGATGCCGCGCATCCCGAGCTTCGGTGCCCAGAAGTAGCGGCGCAGGTCCCAGGTGCTCCGCGCGAATTCGTGGTCTTCGAAGCGGCGACCGCACTCGAGCACGAGCACCGACTCGCCGCGCTCGGCCAGGCGGAGCGCGGAGACGCTGCCGCCGAATCCCGAGCCGACGATGATCCAGTCGGCATCGAATCCGTCGCCGGGCGGGGTGTCAGCCTCGGTCATGCGGCTCCGACCAGTCGGGGCGCGGGCCTCGGGGAACGATGCGGGACGGGTTGAGCTGTTCGTGCGTGGCGAAGTAGTGCCGCTTGATGTGATCCATGTCGACGGTCTCGGCGACGCCCTCGACCTGATACAGCTCGCGTGCGTACGGCCAGAGGTCGGGGTAGTCCACGAGCCGGTGCAGGTTCGTCTTGAAGTGGGTGGTGTACACCCAGTCGAACCGCACCAGCGTGGTGAACAGCCGCCAGTCGGCTTCGGTGATGCGATCTCCGGCCAGGTAGCGACGCTCGCCGAGCATCACGTCGAGCCGTTCCAGGCTCGCGAACAGGGCGTCGTAGGCATCATTGAACGCGGTCTGCGACGTTGCGAACCCGCAGGCGTAGACGCCGTTGTTGACGGTGGCATAGACCCACTCGTTGATCGAGTCGATCTCCGCGCGCAGGTCGGCCGGATAGTAGTCACGCTCAGGGTGGACGGCAAACTCGTCGAACGCGGAGTTGAGCATGCGAATGACGTCGCTCGACTCGTTGTTGACCACGCGACCGGTCTCGGTGTCCCAGAGCGTCGGCACGGTGATGCGACCCTCGAACTCCGGATTGGTGGCGCGGTAGCCCTCCGACAGGTACGTCCAGTCGTGGAGCGGGTCGCGTTCACCGTTGGCGGGGTCCTGTTCGTCGGCCTGGTTGAAGCGCCAGCCCCGATCGTCGCGAATCGGGTCGACGACCGTCATGCCGATCACGGATTCGAGACCCTTGAGGCGGCGGAAGATGATCGCCCTGTGCGCCCAGGGGCACGCGCGCGACACGTACAGGTGGTAGCGGCCGGTCGCGGCTGGATAGTCGCTCGATCCGTCGCTCGTCACGTGGTCGCGGAATGCGCTCTGCTGCCGCTGCCACGACCCGTCGGCGCCGGTCTCCTTGGCGAACTGTGCCTGTGCCACGGGGGTCTCCTCGGTGAACTAGAACGGCGCCTCGGTGGAGATGTCGCGCTCCGGCGTCGGCTCCTTCATCGCTCCGGCGTATGCCGGGACATCCTTCTCGGCCTCGGAGCCGGTCGACTCGACCACGTCATACCACGCATCGAGCGCTTCTGCGGTCCCCGAGGCACCGAGCTTCGCGAGCGCCGCGGGTGGACACGACAGTCCCGTGCCCCATGCAGCAGAGAACAGGCCCTCGAGGTCCGGGCGGGGCGCAACGAGCCACTTTTCATCGTCATCGAGCAGGTCGGCGATCGCCTCGCTCGTCTCGTCGTCGACCTCCGTGCCGAGCCACACTGCAACGCCGCCGTGCTCGAGGTTATGGACGACGTACCCGTCGTCGACCGGCTCCTCGTACAGCCCGAACGGTGCCCAGTCGCTGAGGTGACGACCGCTGGTGGGCGGGAACGTCTCGGACTTCAGGTCCTCGTCCGTGTCGACGTGCTCCGGATCCTCGAGGTCGTACGTGCCGAACGTGCAGCCTGAGTCCGTGAGCGCCTTCGCATCGTCGCCGAGCGCGTCGGTCAGGTCCTCGTTCGCCTCTGGCTGGGTCGCTGCCCGAACCTTGACGGGACCGGTGTCGTCGGAGTCCTTCGAGTTCGAACCGGAATCGCTGCCGCAGCCGACGGCCACGAGGGCAGCAAGGAGGACGACGACGGTGCTGGTGACGGTGCGCATGCCTGACATGTTCGTCACCTACCCGGCCTCGCGCGCGTGACAAACCGTCATGTGCTCGTCGTTCCGGCGAGCGGACGCGGTTCGTGCGGCAGCTGCTCGCGCGGATCGTCCGTCGCGGGTGTGGTCATGTCGTGGTCGCGGTCGATGAGCCGGAACACCGCCGGCACGATCACGAGCGTCAGGAGCGTGGCGACGAGCAGCCCGCCGATCACCACGGTGCCGAGCGATTGGCTGATGATGCCGCCTTCACCGGAGATCCCGAGCGCGAGCGGCGTGAGCGCGGCGATCGTCGCGGCTGCCGTCATGAGCACCGGGCGCACGCGCAGCTGGGCTGCACGGATGATCGCCTCGTCGCGCGGCACACCCTGGCGGCGCAGGCCGAGCGTGGCATCCACGAGCAGGATCGAGTTCGACACGATGATGCCGATGAGCAGCAGCTGTCCGATCATCGCGGGCAGCCCGAGCGCGTTCTGGGTGACGATCAGCGCGCCGAACGAGCCGATGAACGAGAACAGGATCGGCGCCAGGATCGTGAACGGATGAGCGAGCGAGCCGAAGAAGATCACGAGCACGAAGAACACGAGCGTGATCGCCACGGCCATCGCGATGAGCATGTCCGTGAACATCTCGTTCACGAACTGCGCGTCGCCCTGGTCCCAGTCGAGCGAGACGCCCTCGGGCAGGTCGAGCTGCTCGACCGCTGCGCGGATCTTCTTGTTCACGCCCGCGACGTCCTCGCCGAGCATGCGCGCGGTGATGTTGCCCGACAGCGTGCCCTCGACGCGGTTGAGGAAGAGCGGGCTGGTGCCGTCCTCGATCGTTGCCACCGTGCGCAGCGCGACGGTCTCGCCGGAGTCGGTCTGCACGGGCAGCGCGCCGAGCGTGCGTGCATCGCCCTGGATGCCGCCCGCGGTGCTCACCGTGATCGGTGGACCTGCGGCCGGTTCGAACTGCACGGGTGTTGCCACGCCTGACATCGCGGTCCGGATCGCCTCGGCCGTGACGGGAGCGCCGGCTCGCGCGCGCACGAGCAGCTGCGGCACCTGCTGCGCCGCCTGCGGCTCGATCTCCACGAGCTCCCATTCCTTCGCGCCCTCGCGCAGGCGCTCGTCGACGATCGTGGCCGCTTTCGCGATGTCGGACTGGTCGTCGCCTTCCAGGTTCACCTGGAACGTACCGGCGGGAGGTCCGTCCTCGAGCACCTGCACGCTGAAGCCGCCCTCGTACTGATCGATGCCGAATTCGCGCAGTTCGCGTTCGACGTCCGTGCCGTCGATGCCGTCGTCGAGCGTGAAGAAGAACTCGGCCGTCGATGCGCCGATCGTCGGGTCGAACGCGGCATTGCCGCTCGGGATGCCGTACGTCACCTGCACGTCCTTGAGCCCGTCGATGTCACCGATCTCCTCGTCGAGCGGCTTGAGCAGCCTGCGCGCATCATCGACGGACGTGCCGGGCGGCAGCTGCGCGGTACCGACCACGCGACTGGCGCCTTCGGACGGCAGGAACTGGATCGGGATCGCACCCAGGCCGACGGCCGCGAACACGCCGACCATCGACACGATCGCCGCGAGGAGGACGGGCCAGCGCCAGCGGATGCCGAATCGCGTTGCGGGCACGACCTTTCGGGCGAGCGTGTCCTGGCTCGGATCGTGCGGCGTGGCCGCCGGTCGAAGCACGTAGCTGCCGACCACGGGGATGAGCGTGACGGCCACGAGCAGCGAGGCGAGCAGCGCGGCGGTGACGATGATCGAGAATGACAGGAAGATCTCGGAGATGAAGCCGCCGACCAGACCGATCGGCAGGAACACTGCAGCGGTGGCGATCGTGCTCGAGGCGATCGGCACGGCCACCTCGGTGGTGCCGTCCACCATCGCCCGGTAGCGGCTCGCGCCACGCTCGAGATGCTTGTGGATGTTCTCGAGCACGACGATGCCGTCGTCGATCACGCGACCGACGGCGATCGTGAGTCCCGCGAGCGTGATGATGTTGATGGTCAGCCCGAGCACCCAGGCGGCGAGCACGCCGAAGACGATCGACGTCGGGATCGAGATCGCTGCGACGAGCGTGCTGGGAACCGACCGCAGGAACGCGAAGATCACGATGACGGCGAACAGCGCGCCGAGCACGCCCTCGATGATGAGCCCGCGGATCGACCCGCGAATGTCGGACGCCGACTCGTACAGCACCGCGACGTTGTCGCCCTCGAGGCGCTGCTCGGCGTCGTCGAGCACGTCCAGCGTGCCGTCGACCATCGAGACCTCGTCCTTGCCCGACTCGCGGAAGACGGACATCGTCAGTGCCGGCGTGCCATTGACGGAGGCGTAGCCGTTCTCCGCGGCGTCGGTGAGCACGACGCTGGCAACGTCACCGAGCGGCCGGCCCCCCACGGTGATGCTCCTGATGGCGTCGACGTCCTCGATCCCGGGCCCCTCGACGACCACCCCGACCGGGATGCCGCCCTGACCGGGCACGACGCCCGCCGCGGCGCGCGTGTCAGCGGATTCCAGAGCTGTGACGACGGCCTGGGCGGTGATGCCCTGCGTGACTGCCTCGGGTCGTAGCGTGACGGCGACGCGGGGATCGCTGCCGCCGGCAACGTCCACGCGCGCCACGCCGTCGACTGCTTCGATGTCACGCGTGATCTGCTCGGCATCGCGCGTCAGTTCGGCCAGGTCGCCGTCGTCTGCCTTGAGCGTGGCGAGCACGACGGCCTGTTCCGTGAACCCGCCCGAGAACTCGGGTCCGTCGGCTCCCTCGGGCAGGTCGAGCTCGTCGATGCGCTCGGTGATGCGTCGCTGCATCTCGAGCGTGTCCCGCCCGAACGACAGCTCCGTGAAGAAGCGCAGTCGCCCCTCGGAGGAGACGGTCGCGACCGACTCGACGCCCTCGATGGTTCCGATCGCGCGCTCGACGGGCTGTGCGACTTCCGCATCGATGCTCGCGGCATCCATGCCCGCTACGTCGATCGTGGCGATCGAGAACGGGAAGTCGAAGTCGGGGAACAGCTGCTGGCGCAGCTGGGTCGCCCCGACGATGCCGCCGACGAGCACGAGCACGGTGGCGAGCAGGACGACGGAGCGGCGCGCGAGGCACCAGGTGACGAGCGAATGCATGGCGTTACGCTACCCGAACGGTGTCAGTCGATATCGTCCGGTTTTCAGGCACCGGCCGTCTCGCGAACCCCGGGCTCGAGCGCGCGCTCGATCACCTCGTGGAGCAGCAGCGACGGCTGGAACGACATCACGTCGCGCACGTCCTGCGGAACGTCCTCCAGATCCGCTCGGTTGCGTTCGGGCAGCACCACCTCGGTGAGTCCCGCTGCATGCGCGGCGAGCACCTTCTGCTTCACGCCGCCGATCGGCAGCACCTTGCCCTGCAGCGTCAGCTCGCCCGTCATGCCGAGCGTGTGACGCACGGGGCGGCCGGTCAGCAGCGAGACGAGCGCCGTCGCCATCGTGATGCCTGCACTCGGTCCGTCCTTGGGGATCGCGCCGGCCGGCACGTGCACGTGGAACGTGCGTCCGTCGAACGCGTCCTGGTCGATGCCGAAGCGATCGGCGTTGGCGCGCACGTGGCTCAGCGCGATGCGTGCGCTCTCGCGCATGACGTCGCCGAGCTGGCCGGTGAGCACGAGCTCGCCGCCGCCCGGTCCCGAGGACGGCATCGAGGTGGCTTCGACGAAGAGCACGTCGCCACCGGTGCCGGTGACGGCCAGGCCGGTCGCAACGCCGGGGACGGCGGTACGCTCGGCGCTCTCGTGCCAGACCTTGCGCTTGCCGAGTGCGGATCGGGCGGCATCCGGGTCGACCGTGATCGGCGTCTCGGCCTCCCCGCTCACGACCCGTGTTGCAGTCTTGCGAGCCACGGTGGCAAGTGCTCGGTCAAGCTGGCGGACGCCGCCTTCGCGCGTGTACTCGGCCACGATCGTGCGCACGGCCTCGTCGGCGAGCGTCACCTCGTCGTCGTGCAGGCCGGCGCGAGAGCGCTGGCGCGGCCACAGGTGGCGCGAGCCGATCGCGACCTTCTCGTCGGTCGTATACCCGTCGAAGGGAATGACCTCCATCCGATCGAGCAGTGGACCGGGGATCTGTTCGGCGACGTTCGCGGTGGCGATGAAGAACACACCCGACAGGTCGAGGTCGACGTCGAGGTAGTGGTCGCGGAACGTGTGGTTCTGCGCGGGGTCGAGCACTTCGAGCAGCGCGCTGGAGGGGTCGCCGCGCCAGTCGGCGCCGACCTTGTCGACCTCGTCGAGCAGGATCACCGGGTTCATCGTGCCGGCATCGCGCAGCGCTCGGACGAGGCGACCCGGGAGCGCGCCGACGTACGTGCGTCGATGGCCGCGGATCTCCGCCTCGTCGCGCATGCCGCCGAGTGACATGCGCACGAACTTTCGGCCAAGCGCGTTCGCGATCGATTCGCCGATCGATGTCTTGCCGGTGCCGGGCGGCCCCACGAGCGTGAGAATCGCGCCCGATCGCGGGTCGGCTTCGATCTCGCGCTCGATACGCAGCTTGCGCACCGACAGGTGTTCGATGATGCGGTCCTTCACGTCCTCCAGACCCGCGTGCTCGTCGTCGAGCACCTCGCGCGCGCGACTGACGTCGAGCTCGTCGACGGTGCGCTCGTCCCACGGCACGTCGAGCAGCCAGTCCAGGTACGTGCGGACCATCTGTACTTCCATTCCGCCGTCGCCCATGCGCTCGAGTCGACCGAGCTCGCGCTCGAACTGCTCGCGCACGGAGTCGGGCATGCCCGACTCCTCGAGCCGGGTGCGGTACTCCTCGGAAACGGAGGCCTCGTCGTCACCGAGCTCCTTGCGGATCGATTCCATCTGCTTGCGCAGGAAGTAGTCGCGCTGCTGCTTCTGGGTCTCGTCCTGGATGTCGTCTCGGATGCGGCGGCGCACCTGCAGTTCGGCGAGGACCTCGCGCTGGAGTTCGATGGCGAGCGCCAGGCGCGCTTCGACGTCGAGGGTCTCGAGGATCTGGACCTTCTGATCGTGGCGCAGGTCGGGCGAGTAGCCGGCGGTGTCGGCCAGCGTGCCGGCGTCGGTGATCGCGCGGACAAATTGGCTCACGCGTGCGTCGATGCCGCGGATCTCGATGATCTCCTCGACGATCGCTCGGTACTCGCGCTCTGCCTCGGCCGTGCGCGCTCGTGGGGGACGCTCGTCGGGGTGCGGCTGGACGGGCACGTACAGCCGGCCGTCGGCGCCGGTCTTCGCGACGCCGGGGACGCCGCGATCGCCGCCGGTGATGACGGCGGCTCGGCCGCCGCGCGGGAGCCGGCCGATCTCGGTGACGTCGGCGATCACGCCGACGTTCGCGTAGACGCCGTCCTCGTCGCGGGGCACGAGCAGCACCCGGTCGCCGACCTCCACGTCGACGTCGATGGGAAGTGAAATGGTCATGTCCGGGAAGACGACGGTGTCGTCGACCGGGACGAGCAGCAGTTCGTGAGCCATGGATCCGTCCAATCCGGTTTGGCACTCTCGTTGGCGAGTGCCAGCTTCCGGTACCGTACGCCGGTTTCCTTGCGCGCGCAACTAGATGGCCTCGATAACGCGAAAGCAACGCCACCATCAGGATTCCCGCCCGGCGATCCGTCACGCGCCAACGTGCGGGGTTGCGCAATGGTTTAGGCGCGGCTAAACTCAAGTTATGGGTTCACAACTCTCAGCCTTGCGGAGCGTCGTAACGCCTCGTTCCGTCGCCGTCGAGGACTACGTCAAGTGCATCTGGACGCTTGAGGAAATGGGCGAGGAGCCCTCGGGCACGGCGATCGCGGCGAAGCTCGAGGTCTCCCCGGCGTCGGTCACCGGCATGGGTCGCAAGCTCGTGCAGCTCGGGCTCGTCGAGCAGGAGCCGTATCGGCCGTGGCGCCTGACTGCGAGCGGTCGACTGCTCGCGCTCGAGATCGTCCGCCACCACCGCCTGCTCGAGTTGTTTCTCGTGCGCTCGCTCGGCATGGGCTGGGATCGCATCCACGCCGAGGCTGAAGTGCTCGAACACCACATCAGCGAGGAGCTCGAGGAGCTCATCGCGGCGGCGCTCGGCAATCCGCAGTTCGACCCGCACGGACATCCGATTCCGCAGCCCGACGGCACGATGCCGGAGCGCACCGGGATCATCCCGCTCGTCGCGATCGAAGCGGGCTCGGGAGGCGTGATCTCGCAGGTGCGCGACGAGACCCCCGAGGTGCTGCGATTCCTCGCCGAACGCGGGATGCTCGTGGGCGCGACGATCACCATTCGCGAGCAGTCGCCCCTCGCGGGAACCGTGACCATCTTCGTCGCCGACGGCGACCTGGAAACGACCATCGGCCGCGACCTCGCGGCCCACATCGACGTGGAGGTCGACGCATGAACCGAATGCAGCACATGATTCGGGGCACCGCAGTGCTCGTGGCGGCAGCGCTCGTTGCCGGATGCGGACCCACCGAT